>NZ_VFPU01000003.1 GCF_006716885.1 Ornithinimicrobium humiphilum | reverse complement strand
TCGACTGGCGCGCCGCCACGCGCTGCACCCCGACCACCGGGTGGACGGGCCGGTCGCCGCGACCCGCGCGCTGACGGTGCTGCACGCGACCGAGCAGGCGACGCCCTACCTCTCGGTGCACGCGCGGACGACCTCGACTCCCCTCGGCGACGTCGACGCAGCCCTCTTCCAGGAGCGCTCGCTGGTCAAGCATCCGGCGATGCGGCGCACCATCTTCGCCTTCCCGCGCGACCTGCTGCCCGCGGCGCTGGGGAGCGCGTCGGCCCGGGTGGCCGCCGAGGAGGGGCGCCGCCTCGTCCGTGACGCCGAGCACCACGGCATCGCCGACGACGGCGCCGTCTGGCTCGAGGCGGCCGCGCGAGCGGTCCTGGACAGGCTCGCCGGCTCACCGCCGCTCACGGCACGCCAGCTGCGGGAGGAGCTGCCCGAGCTCGCCGGGACGACGACGACCGGCAACCTCGACAAGCGCTGGGGTCGCACCGCCCCGGTGGCCCCCCGCGTGCTCACGATGCTCTGGGCCGAGGGGCGGATCACGCGCGGGCCCAACGCCGGCTCCTGGCGGGTGTCCCGCCCCACCTGGACCCTGATGACCGACTGGCTCGGCGCCCCGCTCGACCCGACCTCCACCGAGGAGGGCTACGCGGAGCTGGTGCGGCGCTGGCTGGGCAGCTTCGGCCCCGGCACCGAGGACGACCTCGTCTGGTGGCTGGGCTCGACGAAGACGGCGGTGCGCGCCGCGCTCGCCGACGTCGGGGCCGTCCGGGTGGCTCTCGACGGTGGGGCGCACGGGTGGGTGCTGCCCGGCGACGACGAGGAGGAGGGGCCGGTCGGGCCGTGGGCGGCGCTGCTGCCGACCCTCGACGCCACGACGATGGGCTGGCGCGGACGCGACTTCTACCTCGACCCGCGCGACGTGCCCTACCTGTTCGACACCAACGGCAACGCCGGCAACACCGCCTGGTGGGACGGACGGATCGCCGGCGCCTGGGCGCAGGACCCCGACGGCACGGTGCGCGTGGTGCTCTTGCCCGGCGGGGAGGAGCGTGTCCCGCCCGAGGGCCGGGAGGCGTTGGACCGGGAGGCGGCGCGGCTGTCGGCCTGGCTCGACGGTGAGGTCGTCACCAACGTCTACGCGTCGCGGCTCATGAGGGGCGAGCGGCTGCCCTGACCCCGGTGGCGGTAGGCCCCGAGCCGGGCGTTCCGTCAGGAGGTGGTCGCCACCACGGGGTCACCGACGGCGACCGTCCCCGGCACGACCACGTCGGCGTAGACCGCCAGGCACAGGTCGCGCTCGGCCCCGAGGGGGGTCAGCAGCCGGTCCCTGGGCTCGACGCCGTCCTGGGCGACGTCCACGGTGCGGCAGCGTGGCACCCGCTCCACCACGCGCAGCGTCGCGCCGCCGACGGTGACCTCGCGGCCGACCCACGACTCCTCCTCGAACGGCTCGCTCGTCTCCACCACGAGGTTGACCCGCAGCCGGCGCGGGTCGGCGTCGACGCCCCACTGCTGCCGGCACCACTCCAGGCTCGCGGTGCCGACGAGCGAGACGGCGCCCCCGTCCTGGTGCGGCACGTCGACCTCGGGCCGCACCGCCAACCCGGTCCCGGTATGCCGTGACAGCTCGGCGTCCAGCTCCGGGTCGTCGACCGCCCACCAGCCGCCGCCCGCACCGGTGACCGCGACGCCGTCGGCCGTGGTGGCCGCGGCATACGCCAGCACCTCGTCGCGCCGACGGAAGCGCCGGGAGTCCTTGGCCGAGGCGAGGCGGCCGTCGGTGTCGACGACGGCATACCAGCGGTCGCCCACCAGCCCTCGCGCGTCGACCTCGACGCGCTCCAGCGCCTCGCCGCCCATGGCCTTCACCGGATAGCGCCGGATCGTCACGACCTCGCTCATGCGGCGAGGCTACCGGCATTGCTCCGACTCACCCCACGTCGTTGTCCTGCTGGACCGATGCATCGGTCCAGCAGGACAACAACGCGTCGGAAGTGGAGACCGGGTTCCCGCGTCTAGGGTCGGGCCATGGCTTCCGAGCAGCTCACCGTCGTCGTCGCGCCCGACTCGTTCAAGGGAAGCCTGCCGGCCGACGAGGCGGCCGCGGCCATGGCCCGCGGGGCCCGCGCGGTCCTCGGCCCCGGCGCCACGGTGCTCGAGCGGCCGCTCGCCGACGGTGGCGAGGGCACGCTCGACGTGCTGCTCGCGGTCTGGGGGACGGAGCCGGTCGAGGTGGGCACGGTCGACGCGATCGGCCGCCCGCGCACCGGGCGATACGGGATCTCGCCGGACGGCCGCACCGCCCTGATCGAGGCCGCCGAGGGCAACGGGCTGCCGCACGTCTCGGACGTGCCGCTCCAGCCGCTCCGGGCCGACTCGCACGGCGTCGGTCTCATCGCCCGAGCGCTGCTCGACCGCCCGGAGTCGACGGACCTGCAGGAGGTCCTGCTCTGCGTCGGGGGCTCGGCCAGCACCGACGGCGGCACCGGGCTGCTCACCGGCCTCGGCGCCCGCTTCCTCGACGCGGACGGTCAGCCGGTGGAGCCGGGCGGGCAGGGCCTGGGCGCGATCCACGCGATCGACCAGGACGCCCTCCACCCCCGCGCCCGCCAGGTGGACTGGCGGATCGCGGTCGACGTCGACAACCCGGCCTGCGGACCCCGCGGTGCCGCCGCCGTCTTCGGCCCGCAGAAGGGCGCCTCGCCCGAGGACGTGCCGGTCCTCGACGCCGGGCTGGCCCACCTGGCGGGCGTGCTGGCCGCGATCACCGGGAACGACCCCGAGCAGCTGCGCACCGCCCCCGGCCTGGGCGCCGCCGGCGCGCTCCCTCTCGCGGCCTCCACCCTGCTCGGCGCCCGCCTGCGGCCGGGGGCCGAGCTGGTCGCCGACGCGGTGGGGCTGCGCGAGGCGCTGGCCACCGCCGACGTCGTGCTCACGGGCGAGGGCAGCCTCGACGAGCAGTCGCTCGGTGGCAAGGTCGTCGACGCCGTCCGCCGCACGGCGCCCGAGGGCTGCGCGGTGGTCGTGCTGGCCGGGCGGGTGGCGCTCGACGCCGCGGCCTGCCGGGAGGCCGGGATCACCGCGGCGCTCTCGATCGCCCCGGGTCCCGCCCCGCTGGAGGACCTCGTCGCCCGCGCGCCGGAGCTGCTCGAGGACGCGGCCGCGCACGCGTGCGCGCTGCTGGTGCGCCGGGCCTAGACCGAGCCCTCGAAGAGCCCGACCGTGTTGCCGTCGGGGTCGGTGAAGATCGCCCACCAGCTGGTCTCGCTGATCGGCGACCTCCCCATCTGCACGGTGCCGCCCATCGCGACGACCTTCTCGAGCGTCTCGTCGATCGAGTCCACCTCGACGTAGCTGCGCGGCTGGCTGAAGTCCTCGGACCGCGGCGCCAGGCCGCCGCCGCTGACCTGGTTGGGGGCCTGCCACATCGGGTAGCCCTCGAAGCCCTCGATCTCGGCGATCTGCCAGCCGAAGAGCGAGCCGTAGAACTCGGTGGCCCGCCCCATGTCGCTGACCGGGATGTCGATGTGGGTGATGTCTCCGTGCGCCATACCTGCTCCTTGATGGGTGGGTGGGGACGAACGATCGATCAGGGGGCGGGCGGCTGCGCCGCGACCAGCGGGGTGTCGACACCCACCGGCCCCAGCGCCGCCGCGCCGCCGGGGGAGCCCAGCGGTTCGTCCCGGCCGGGCAGGGTGTCGAAGAAGAAGTCGGCGTTGTCCTGCAGGTAGGGCGTGTGCTCGGTCGGCAGGTCGTCCTCGTAGTAGATGGCCTCGACGGGGCACACCGGCTCGCAGGCGCCGCAGTCGACGCACTCGTCGGGATGGATGTAGAGCATCCGGGCGCCCTCGTAGATGCAGTCGACCGGGCACTCCTCGACGCAGGCCCGGTCCAGGACGTCCACGCACGGCTGCGCGATCACGTAGGTCATCGGTGACCTCCTGACTGTCGACCGTCCCCCCAGTATCGACCCGGGGGGACGGTCGGACAACCGACCCGCGGAAGGGTCAGTGACCCACGGTGAACCGCTGGCGCGGGTGGGCGCCGGACTCGATCTCGTCGACGTAGGCCTTCGCGAGGTCGGTGCCCGAGATCTCCGAGGAGCCGTCCTCCTTGGTCACGAGCAGGTCGCCGCCGGTGCGGTAGCTGCCGGTCGTCTCGCCGGGGGCGAAGGAGCCGTAGAGCGCGGCGGGCGAGACGTAGAACCAGTCGAGGTCCTCCGGAGCCTGCCGCAGAGCCTCGAGCACGTCGGCGTGGGCCAGCGCCTCGGGCTTCCAGTCGTCGTGGAAGTCGGGGGTGTCCACGAGGCGGGGGCCGCCCTCGGCGACGAGCGAGGAGCCGGCACCGCCCACGAACGACAGGCGGGCGCCGTGCCTGCGCGCGGCCTCGACCAGCGTGGGCACGACGACCACCATCGGCTGCCCGTCCACGTCCGCGGCGTGCAGGGCCACGACGAGCTGGTCGGCGCCCTGCGCGGCCTCCTCGACGACGGCCGGGTCGGCCATCGAGCCGGTCCGGTAGTCGACGCCGTCGATCGGCTCGGTCGGCGCCTTGCGGCTGTAGGAGACGACCGTATGGCCGCGTCCCACCGCCTCCCGCGCGATGTTGGAGCCGGAGTAGCCGGTGCCGCCGAAGATCACGATGCGAGCCATGAGGTGAAGCCTTCCTGGTCGAGGGACGTATGACGTGTCAACGAACGGAGGCCGCGGTGCGATTCCCGCGGGTGGGACCGGGGCGGTTCGGGTTGCCGAACCGACCGCGCGCGACCGCATACTGCTCCATGGTCAGACTGCGCAGGGTCTCGCCCGACGAGCCCGGCTGGACCCGGCGCCGCGCGGGCAAGGGCTTCACCTACCTCGACGGCGACGGCACGAGGCTGCCCGCGGAGGAGGTCGAGCGCATCAAGGCGCTCGCGATCCCGCCGGCGTGGAGCGACGTGTGGATCTGCCCCCGCGCCAACGGCCACCTGCAGGCGGTGGGCACCGACGACGCCGGCCGCCGGCAGTACCTCTACCACCCCGACTGGCGCGTCCACCGCGACGAGGAGAAGTTCGAGCGGATCGTCGAGGCGTCGGCCGCGCTGCCCGCCGCGCGCCGGCGGGTCGCGCGCGACCTGCGCCGGGAGGGTATGCCGTGGGAGCGGGCCTGCGCGACCGCCGTCCGCATGCTCGACCTGGGCTACTTCCGGATCGGTCACGACGTCTACACCGACCTCAACGGCACCTTCGGGCTCACCACCCTGGAGCGCCAGCACGTCCGGTCGGTCCGGGGCGGGCTGCGCTTCTGCTTCGTCGGCAAGCACGGCGTGGAGCAGGAGCTGACGATCGAGGACGAGGACGAGGACGTCACGGCGGCGCTGCGGATCATGCGGCGCCGGCGGACCGGCTCCGAGCGGGTGCTGGCGTGGAAGGGCGAGCGCGGCTGGCACGACCTGGACGCCGACGACGTCAACGCCTACCTCGGCGAGCTCTTCGACGGCGACCTCACGGCCAAGGACTTCCGCACCTGGCACGCCACGGTGCACGCGGCCGTCGCGCTCGCGAGCAGTCCCGAGCCCGGCGACACGCAGGCCTCGCGCCGTCGCGCGATCAAGGCCGCGGTCGAGGAGGTCTCGGAGTTCCTCGGCAACACGCCGACGGTCGCCAAGGGCTCCTACATCGACCCCCGGGTCCTCGAGCACTACGAGGAGGGCGAGACCGTCACGGTCCCCAAGGCCACGGGGCGCTCGCCCGTGCGCCGGCAGGGAGCGGTGGAGGCTGCCGTCCGCGAGCTGCTCGGGGCCGGGGAGGACGACTGAGGTCCGGCCCGCACCTCCCGGGCCCCCGCAGGAAGGTCCTGCCCGGGGTGACGGGCCGGAGGTACGGTGAGGTCGTCGACGACGATGGGAGCCGGCAGATGACGACGACGTCGGTCCCCGCGGGCAGCGGGGGCGGCAACGACACGGGGACGGCCGCGCCTCCGGGCGTGACGGTCAACGGGGCGGTGCTGCCGCTGCAGGGCGTGACGCCGCACACCACGACCCTCGACTGGCTGCGGGGCCGCGGGCTCACCGGGGCCAAGGAGGGCTGCGCCGAGGGGGAGTGCGGGGCCTGCGCGGTGCTCGTCGCCTGCCCGGCCACCCGGCCCGACGGGCCGCCCACCGAGTGGGTCGCCGTCAACGCCTGCCTGGTGCCGGCCGCCGCCCTCGACGGCCAGGAGGTGCTCACGGCCGAGGGCCTCGGCCGCCCCGGTGCGCTGCACCCGGTCCAGCACGAGATGGCGGTGCGCGGCGGGTCGCAGTGCGGCTACTGCACGCCGGGCTTCGTCTGCTCGATGGCGGCGGAGTTCTACCGCCCGGGGCGGACGGCGACCACGGCGGACGATGGCAGGCACGACGCCGCCCCCGACCCCGAGCACGGGCCCAACGGCTTCGACCTGCACGCGCTCTCGGGCAACCTGTGCCGCTGCACCGGCTACCGCCCGATCCGCGACGCCGCCTACGCCCTCGGCGACCCCGATGAGACCGACCCCCTCGCCGCCCGCCGCGCCGACCCGCCCCCGGCACCACGGCATACCGTGCTGGAGGCCGACGGTGCCCGCTTCGTCCGCCCGCGCTCGCTGGGGGAGGCCACCGCGCTGCTCGCCGAGCACCCGGACGCCGTCGTCGTCGCGGGCGCGACCGACGTCGGGGTCGAGGTCAACCTGCGCGGCGCCCGCCCGCCCCTGGTGGTGGCGGTCGACCGCCTCGAGGAGCTGCGCACCCTCGGGCAGACCGACGACGAGATCCGCATCGGCGCCGGCCTCACCCTGACCGAGGTGGAGCGGGCGCTGGACGGCCGGGTGCCGCTGCTCCAGGAGCTCTTCCCGCAGTTCGCCTCGCGGCTGATCCGCAACGGCGCGACCCTCGGCGGCAACCTCGGCACCGCCTCGCCCATCGGCGACGCCGCCCCCGTGCTCCTGGCGCTCGACGCCTCGCTCGTCCTGGCCGGCCCGGAGGGTGCGCGGAGCGTGCCGCTCGCCGACTACTTCACCGGCTACCGCACCACCGTGCGCGCCCGCGACGAGCTCATCACCGAGGTCGTCGTGCCGCTGCCGCTGGCCGGCACGACGGCGTTCACCAAGATCGCCAAGCGGCGCTTCGACGACATCTCCAGCGTGGCCGTCGCCGTCGCCCTCGACGTCGTCGACGGCACCGTCGCGCGCGCCCGGATCGGCCTGGGCGGGGTCGCGGCCACGCCGCTGCGCGCCCGCCGCACGGAGGAGGCCCTCACCGGTGCCCCCTGGGACGGGGCGCCCGTCGCCCACGCCGCCGAGGTGCTCGGCTCCGAGGGCACGCCCATGTCCGACCACCGGGCCAGCGACCGCTACCGCCGCGCCATGCTCGAGCAGTCGCTGCTGCGGCTGCACGCCCGCTCGGCAGGTGCGGCATGAGCGCGCTGTCCCAGCGTCCGCCCGACCCCGTCGTCGGCCGCGCCGTCCCGCACGAGTCGGCCGAGCTGCACGTCACCGGGCACGCGCTCTACACCGACGACCTCGTGCCGCGCACCAAGGACGTGCTCCACGCCTGGCCCGTGCAGTCGCCCCATGCCCACGCCCGCGTCACCGGCCTGCGCACCGCCCCGGCGCTCGCGGTCCCCGGCGTGGTCCGCGTGCTCACCGGCGACGACGTGCCCGGCGTCAACGACGCCGGGGTGAAGAACGACGAGCCCCTCTTCCCCGACGAGGTCTGCTTCGTCGGGCACGCGGTCTGCTGGGTGCTCGGCGAGACCGCCGAGGCCGCCCGCCGCGGCGCCGCCGCCGTCGAGGTCGACTACGAGCCGCTCCCGGCGATCGTCTCCCTGCGCGAGGCGATCGCGGCCGAGAGCTTCCAGGGGGCCCAGCCGACCGTCGCCCGCGGCGACCTGGGGAGCGGCCTCGAGGGAGCGGTCCACACCTTCTCGGGCGAGACCGAGCTCGCCGGCCAGGAGCACTTCTACCTCGAGACGCACGCCAGCCTCGCCTCCGTCGAGGACGACGGGCGCATCTTCGTCCAGAGCAGCACGCAGCACCCCAGCGAGACGCAGGAGATCGTGGCGCACGTGCTCGGGCTGCGCAGCTCCGAGGTCACCGTGCAGTGCCTGCGCATGGGCGGCGGCTTCGGCGGCAAGGAGATGCAGCCGCACGGGTATGCCGCGATCGCGGCCCTGGGTGCACGCCTCACCGGGCGACCGGTCCGGCTCCGGCTCACCCGCACCCAGGACCTGACGATGACGGGCAAGCGGCACGGCTTCCACGCGAGCTGGCGGGTGGGCTTCGACGCCGACGGCCGGTTGCAGGCGCTCGAGGCGACGCTGACCTCGGACGGCGGCTGGAGCCTCGACCTGTCCGAGCCGGTGCTCGCGCGGGCGCTGTGCCACGTCGACAACGCCTACTGGATCCCGCACGTGCGGCTCACCGGCCGGATCGCGCGGACCAACAAGACCTCGCAGACGGCCTTCCGCGGCTTCGGCGGACCGCAGGGCATGCTCGTCATCGAGGACGTCCTCGGCCGCTGCGCCCCGCTGCTCGGGCTGGAGCCGCACGAGCTGCGGCGCCGCAACTTCTACGAGGACGGCCAGAGCACTCCCTACGGCCAGCGCATCACGCAGGCCGGGCGACTCGTCACCGCGTGGGAGCAGGTGGCCTGCAGCGGCGAGCTGGAGCGCCGGCGGGCCGAGGTGGCCGAGTTCAACGCGACCCACGAGCACGCCAGGAGGGCGATCGGGGTGACGCCGGTGAAGTTCGGCATCTCCTTCAACCTCACGGCCTTCAACCAGGCCGGGGCGCTCGTCCACGTCTACAAGGACGGCTCGGTGCTGGTCAACCACGGTGGCACCGAGATGGGCCAGGGGCTGCACACCAAGATGCTCCAGGTCGCGGCCACCACCCTCGGCGTCCCGCTGGGGTCGGTGCGCCTGGCCCCGACGCGGACCGACAAGGTCCCCAACACCTCGGCGACCGCGGCCTCCTCCGGCGCCGACCTCAACGGTGCCGCGGTCAAGGACGCCTGCGAGCAGATCCGCGAGCGGCTGGCACAGGTGGCGGCGCAGCGCCTCGGGGTGCCGGCGCCCGACGTGCGTTTCTCCGACGGCGTGGTCTCCGGGCTCGGCACGGACGAGACCGTCCCGTGGGACGACCTGGTGCGCAGCGCCTACTTCGCCCGGGTCCACCTCTTCGCCGCCGGCTACTACCGGACCGAGGGCCTGCACTGGGACTCCCGCGAGATGCGCGGCAGCCCCTTCAAGTACTTCGCCCACGGCGTCGCCGCGACCGAGGTCGAGGTCGACGGCTTCACGGGGGCCTACCGGACCCTGCGCGTCGACATCGTGCACGACGTCGGCGACAGCCTCTCCCCGCTCGTCGACCTGGGCCAGATCGAGGGTGCCTACGTGCAGGGTGCGGGCTGGCTCACCCTCGAGGACCTGCGGTGGGACGAGTCCGACGGCGACGGGCGCGGCCGCCTGCTCACCCAGAGCGCCAGCACCTACAAGCTGCCGAGCTTCTCCGAGCTGCCGCCGGTGTTTCACGTGAACCTTCTCGAGCAGGCGCACGAGGAGGGCGCGGTCTACGGCTCCAAGGCGGTCGGCGAGCCGCCCCTCATGCTCGCCCTGTCGCTGCGCGAGGCGCTGCGCCAGGCGTGCGCGGCCTTCGGCCCGGCGGGCACGAGCGTCGACCTGGCCAGCCCGGCCACCCCGGAGACGGTCTTCTGGGCGCTGCAGGAGGCCCGCTCGGCGCACGGCGTCTCCGCCGGCCACGTCGACCCGGCCGCGGACCGCCGGCCCCCGGGGCCCGACCCCGCGGCGCCCGAGCGCCGGCCGGAGTCCGAGGCCGTGCTCGCGGAGCTCGCGGAGGACTGATGCGCTGGCTCGCCGCGGTGGAGCACCTGCGGACGCGCCGGGAGCCCGGCGTGCTCGTCACCCTGACGTCGGTGCGCGGCCACGCCCCGCGCGAGGCCGGCGCCAAGATGGTGGTCTCGGCGGAGCGCACCTGGGACACCGTCGGGGGCGGCAACCTCGAGGCGCTCGCCGTCGAGCGGGCCCGGGCGATGCTGGGCGAGGGCACCCGTCGTCCGGAGACGTTCTCGACCACGCTCTCGGAGAAGGCCCCCGCCCGGCACGGTGTGCAGTGCTGCGGCGGCGAGGTCGACGTCCTCCTCGAGCCGTTGCCCGTCGTGCCCGCGGTCGCGATCGTCGGCCTGGGCCACGTGGGCCACGAGCTGGCCCGGGTCCTCGCCCGCCACGACCTCGACCTGCACCTCGTCGACACCCGGCCCGAGGCCCTCTCGGACGAGGCCCTCGCGCCGCTCGCCGACGCGCACGCCCGGGTGCACCCGCACCGCATACCCGTGCTGCCGGAGCTCGTGCTCGGCACGCTGCCCGCCGGCACCCACGTGCTCGTGATGACCCACGACCACGCCGAGGACGCGGCCGTCGTGGACGCCGCGCTGCGGACCGAGGGGCTGGGGAGCGTCGGGCTGATCGGCTCGCGCACCAAGTGGGCGCGGCTCCGGCGCCGGCTCGTCGAGGGCGGGCTCGTGGAGGAGGTCGTCGACCGCGTGGTCACGCCCATCGGTCTGCCCGACCTGGTCGGCAAGGAGCCGGCGACCATCGCGGTGAGCGTCGCGGCCGACCTGCTGGTGCGCTTCGCCGCCACCGACCGGGCGGCGCGCACCCGTCGGTGACGGCTCAGGTGCTCTGCCTCCGGAGCCAGTGCGGCACCGCCCACCAGACGACGCCGAAGACGACCACCGAGACGCCCCCGGCGACGTAGCCCGCAGGCTCGGCTCGCCCAGGACCACCCCGAAGACGAGCAGCAGCACGCTCGCCATCGTCAGGCCCAGCGTCACGAGACCGGCCCGCGCCATCACGTGGGAGACCTGCACCAGCTCGGCCTTCATGTGCCGCCGGAAGAGCGCCCGGTGCACGCTGACCGGCCCGACGAGCAGCACGGTCGTGACGAAGGCCAGCACGATCGCGACCAGGAAGACGTAGCGGTGCTCGGTGCCGAGGTCGACGAAGCGTGCCTGGAAGGGCAGCGTCATGAGGAAGCCGGCGAGGATCTGGGTGCCGGTCTGCAGGACGCGCAGCTCCTGGAGGAGCTCGACGAAGTTGCGGTCCATCCGCTGGTCGCGCGACTCGGACCGGTCGTCGTCCGGGTGCGGGGCGTGCTCGCTCACGGCCGACGGTTTACTCTCGCAGCGCCGTGATCAGCTCGTCCTTGGTCATGTCCGAGCGGCCCTCGACGTCGAGCTCGGCCGCCCGCTCGCGCAGCTCGTCGACCGTCCAGTCCTCGTAGGACCCGCTCGAGCCGCCCTTGCTGCCGACCTCCTCGCGGGAGGTGTTGGCGGCCGCGTTGGAGATGGCCGCCGCCTTCGCCTTGCTCGCGCCGTCCTCGCGCAGGGACTCGTACATCTCCGGATCCTTGACGCTGGGGCCGGGGTCGTCCTTCTTCTTCTCAGCCATCCCCTCACTGTCGTCCTGCCCCCCTCTCCCGTCCACCGCAGGCGGCCTGTTCCCGGCAGGCCGCGGGGGCGCTAGCCTCGCGCGTATGCCGTCCCGCGCCGAGACCGAGCACACCGACGTGGTCGTGGTGGGCAGCGGCTTCGGCGGGAGCGTGGCCGCGCTGCGGCTGACCGAGAAGGGCTACCGCGTCACGGTGCTCGAGGCGGGTCGCCGGTTCGCCGACGAGGACTTCGCCCGCACCTCCTGGGACCTGAGGCGCTTCCTCTGGGCGCCGCGGCTGGGACTGCGCGGCGTGCAGCGCATCCACGTGCTCCCCGACGTGCTCGTGCTCGCCGGTGCCGGGGTCGGAGGCGGCTCGCTCAACTACGCCAACACGCTCTACCGGCCGCAGGCCGACGCCTTCTACGACGACCCCCAGTGGGCGCACATCACCGACTGGCGGGCCGAGCTCGCGCCCCACTACGACACCGCGACGCGGATGCTCGGCGTGGTGACGAACCCGGCCCCCACGCCCGTGGACGACCTCTACCGCGAGGTCGCCGAGGAGCTCGGCGTCGGGCACACCTTCCGGCTCGCGCCGGTCGGCGTCTTCTTCGGCCGGGACGGTCGCAGGGAGCCGGGCGTCGAGGTCGCGGACCCCTACTTCGACGGGACCGGCCCGCGCCGCACCGGCTGCACCGAGTGCGGTGGCTGCATGGTCGGCTGCCGGGTCGGCGCCAAGAACACCCTGGTCAAGAACTACCTGTGGTTCGCCGAGCGGGGCGGTGCTCGCGTCGTCCCGGACACCACGGTCGTGCGGATCCGACCCCGGCCGCAGGGCGGGTATGCCGTGGAGACGGTCCGCTCGGGCGCGCTGCTCGGGCGTCGCGCGCCACGGCACACCCTCACCGCCGACCACGTCGTGCTGGCGGCGGGCACCTGGGGGACCCAGCACCTGCTGCACCGGCTCAAGCAGGACGGCGACCTGCCGCACCTGTCCGACCGGCTGGGCGTGCTCACCCGGACCAACTCCGAGGCTCTCGTCGGTGCGCTCGTGCCGCCCGGGCGCCGCCACCGCGACCGCCGGCTCGACTTCACGCGCGGCGTCGCGATCACGAGCAGCTTCCACCCCGACCCGGACACCCACGTCGAGCCGGTGCGCTACGGCAACGGGCAGAACGCCATGGGGCTGCTCACCACGCTGCTCGTCGACGGTGGTGGCCGGGTGCCGCGGCCGGTGCGCTGGCTGGGGCAGGTCGCGCGGCACCCGGTGCGGGCGGCCGGGATGCTCGCGGGCATCAACTCCTGGTCCGAGCGCGGGACCATCGCGCTGGTCATGCAGAGCCTCGACAACTCGATCACGGTGCGCGCGGGGCGCGGGCCGCTCGGCGGTTTCCGGCTTACCTCGGGCCGCGGCCACGGCGAGCCCAACCCGACCTGGATCCCGGCGGCGCACCGCGCGGCCCGGGCTCTGGCCCGGCGCATCGGCGGCTTCCCGGCCGGCAGCGTCGGCGACGTGCTCGACGTCCCGATGACCGCGCACTTCCTCGGCGGCTGCGCGATCGGGGAGAGCGCCGGGACCGGGGTCGTCGACCCCTACCACCGGGTCCACGGGCACCCGGGGCTGCACGTCGTCGACGGGTCGACGGTCTCGGCCAACCTCGGTGTCAACCCCTCGCTGACGATCACCGCGCAGGCCGAACGGGCCCTGTCGCTGTGGCCGGTCAAGGGGGAGCCGGACCCGCGCCCGGCGCCCGGGGAGCCCTACCGGCGCCTCGAGCCGGTGCCCCCGCGGATGCCGCTGGTGCCGCCGGCGGTGGCTCGCCGGCTGCCGGTCACGCCGGCCTGAGCGTCAGGCCGTCTCGGTCTCGACGATCGGCTGCCGCGGCAGCCTGCGCACCCGCTTGGGCCGACGGCTGCGCGCGGGGATGAGCGAGCGCATGCTCTCGTGCCGCCCGAAGCACAGCAGCCGGTCGCCCTCCTCCAGCTCCTTGGACGGGCCGGGGTTGGGCACGACGCGGGTGCCACGGTGCAGCGTCAGCACCTGGACGTCCTTCTCCAGCAGGCCGGACTCGCCGATCGTGCGGCCCACCAGCTCCGAGCCGGTGTGGACCGCGATCTCGGCCACGCCGTATCCCGTGGAGACGGAGAGCCGCTGGCGCACGTCGATGTCGGGGAAGCCGGCCTGGTCGGCGATGTAGTCGACGATCGCGCCCGCGACGTCGAGCTTGGTCGCCGTCTCGATGCCCTGCAGGCCCGGGGAGGAGTTGACCTCCATGACGAGCGGGCCGTCGCTGCCCTCGAGCATGTCCACGCCGGCCACGCGCAGGCCCATGATGTGGGCGCTGCGGACCGCCACCTCGGCATACTCCGGGTCGAGGTCGACCGCCTCCACGCTGCCGCCGCGGTGCACGTTGGAGCGGAACTCGTCGCCGGAGGCGCGGCGCCGCATCGCCGCGACCACCCGGTCGCCGACGACGAGCGCGCGGATGTCGGTGCCCCTGCTCTCCTTGACGAAGCTCTGGATGAGCACCTGCTGGTTGGTGCCGTGCAGGGTCTCGATGATGGCCTCGGCGACCTTCATCTCGGGCGCGAGGATGACGCCGATGCCCTGGGTGCCCTCGAGCAGCTTGATGACGACCGGGGCGCCCCCGACCATCTCGATCGCGTGCGGGATCTCGTCGCGGTTGCGCACGAAGACGGTGGCCGGCATCGCGATCTCGTGACGCAGCAGGATCTGGCTGGCGCGCAGCTTGTCGCGGCTGTTCATGATGCCGTTGGCGGTGTTGGGCGTGTAGACGTCCATCTGCTCGAACTGACGCACGACGGCGGTGCCGAAGTAGGTGACCGAGGCGCCGATGCGGGGCAGCACCGCGTCGTAGGAGGACAGCGGTCGACCCCGGAAGTGCAGGTCCGGCTCGGGCCCCGACAGGTCGATCCCGAAGCGCAGCGTGTCGAGGACCTTCACCTGGTGACCGCGCTGCAGTGCGGCCGTGCGCAGCCGCTGCGTGGAGTAGGCGCGCAGCGACCGGGACAGGATGGCGAGTTTCACGAACGGGGTCCTGACAAGATGTGGGGGTGCCTGGTCCCGACTATGAAACCACCCCCGCCCCGACCGTCGTCGGCTGGCGTGAGTGGGTCCGCCTCGACGCTCTCGGCGTGCCCTGGATCAAGGCCAAGATCGACACCGGAGCGCGCACCTCGTCGCTGCACGCCTTCGACCTCCGCGAGATCGAGGTGGACGGGCAGCGGTGGGTGCGCTTCGACGTCCACCCCTGGCAGGCGACCGCCGAGGACTCCGTGACGGTCGAGCTGCCGGTGCACGACGTCCGCACCGTCCGCAGCAGCTCGGGGCACCAGGAGACGAGGTATGTCGTGCTCGTCCCGATGGTCCTGGCGGGCCGCGAGGTGCAGGCCGAGGTGACGCTCACCGGCCGCGACGAGATGGGCTTCCGGATGCTCGTGGGCCGCGAGGCGCTGGTGCAGGGCTTCCTCGTCGACCCGGCCGTCTCCTACGCGGGCGGGCGGCCCCCGCGGGCCGTGCGCCGCCGCAACTGGGGCCGCTAGTGGGCCGCGCGCTGCGGCCGTCGTTCGCGATCGGCACGGTCCGGGTGCGGGCGGGGGCGCGACGCGAGGTGTCGCTGCCCATCACCCGGCTCATCACGGGCGCCGAGGTCAGCCTGCCGGTCCACGTGCTGCACGGCCGCGAGGAGGGCCCGACGGTGTGGATCGACGGCGCCATCCACGGCGACGAGGTCGTCGGCATCGAGATCGTGCGCCGCGTGCTGCAGCAGGTCTCGGCCAGGGAGATCCGCGGCACGCTCATCGCGGTGCCGATCGTCAACGTCCTCGGCACGATGACCGGCGACCGCTACCTGCCCGACCGCCGCGACCTCAACCGCAGCTTCCCCGGGTCGGCGCGCGGGTCGCTGGCGGCCCGCATCGCGCACCTGATGATGACCGAGATCGTCGCCAAGAGCGACGTCGGCATCGACCTGCACACCGCCTCCGACCGGCGCAGCAACCTGCCGCAGATCCGCTGCGACCTCGAGGACGACCGCACCCGCGAGCTGGGCGAGGCGTTCGGGGCGCCGGTGCTCTACCACGCGCGGCTCCGTGACGGCTCGCTGCGCTCGGCGGCCGTCGACCGCGGGGCCCGCGTGCTGCTCTACGAGGCGGGCGAGGCCTGGCGCTTCGACGAGTGGGCGATCACCGCGGGCGTCGACGGCGTGCTGCGGGTGCTGGTGCGGCTCGGCATGATCGACCCGCCGCCGGGGCTGGAGGACCCCGAGCACCCCAGCGACGTCTGCTGGCGCAGCGGCTGGGTCCGGGCGCGCCGGACCGGGATCCTGCGGCTGGACGCCCAGCTCGGGCAGAAGGTGCGCGAGGGGGAGCGGCTCGGCGAGCTGCTCAACTCCTTCGGGCGCCGGCTGGCCCTCGTGAAGGCCGACCGCGACGGCATCGTCATCGGTCGGACCGAGGCGCCGCTGGTCAACAGCGGGGACGCCCTCGTGCACATCGGCTCTCCGGAGCCGGGGACGGGAGAGGAGGCCGACGGCGGCCTCACCGACCCGGCCGACGAGGGCCTGGTCTGAGGGGCCGGGACGGGTTGGCCGGGTCCCCACGCTGGGGTCGCCCGCCGCGGCTCAGCGGTCGCCGACCAGCGCGGCGAGCGTGGCGCCGAGCTCGTAGGCCGCCTCGCGCTCCGCCTCGCCGACGTCGCCCATCACCTCGAGCACCTCGGCGGCCTGGCGCCAGCCCAGGGCGCCGGCGATCGGCAGCACGGAGCGGACCGCTCCGGTGGTGTCGTAGCGGCCGTGCACCCAGAGCCCGAACGGCCGCCCGGCCGTCGTCCCCGCCGACGCCTCCGCGGCCCCGGTCGGCGACAGCGCCCCGCCGACGCGCAGGAAGGTGCTGTCGAAGAAGTGCTTGAGCGCCCCCGACATGTAGCCGAAGTTGGCGGGCGTCCCCAGCAGGTAGCCGTCGGCCGCGAGCACGTCCTCGGCGCTCGCCTCCAGCGCGGGTCGCTCGACGACGTCCACGCCCTCGATCGCGGGGTCGTGGGCTCCCGCGAGCACCGCGTCGGTCAGCGAGCGCACGCCCCGGGTCGGGGAGTGGTGCACCACGAGCAACCGGGCCATGTCCCGACCCTGCCACAGCACCCGCCCGACCGGGATGCGGCATACCCCCGGCGGTGCCACGGTGGAGGGATGAGCGAGAACCCCAGCGGCAAGGACACGGGCTACGACCCGGAGCAGGACCCGGACAGCGACCCGGACATGCTCACGAGCGGCGGCTCCGACGAGGACGGCGAGAACGACCGCGACCCCGCCGAGGGGGCCCCGGAGGAGGGTGCCTGACCCGGGTGGACCGAAGGGGCTTGACCGATAGGTAACTCAGTGGTTACCTATCTGCCATGGACGTCTTCGACGCGATCGCCGACCCCGTGCGGCGCGGCCTGCTGGAGCAGCTGGCCGCCGGGCCGGCGCGCGTCGTCGACCTGACCGCCGGCCGGGGCATCTCCCGGCCTGCCGTCAGTCGGCACCTGCGCGTCCTGGGCGAGGCCGGTCTCGTCACCGCGACCGACCGGGGGCGCGAGCGTCATTACGCCCTCGTGCCCACCCCGCTCGAGGAGGTCGCCACCTGGGCGACCGCCCTGAGCGAGCGGGGCGGACCCGCAGCCTCGCGGCCGCCGGTGCCCCCCTCCCGTCTCGACGCCCTCGACCTCGAGGTGCGCCGCACCGTGCGCGAGCGGGCCGGCCGGCCCGTCGCGCAGCAGGACCGACCCTCAGGCACGGCAGGAGAGATCGCATGACCATCACCGGACGCCCCGAGACCCGCGACGGCGAGGACCACCTCGTCCTCGAGCGCACCTTCCCCGCCCCCGTCGAGGACGTGTGGGCCGCCGTCACCGAGTCGGACCGGCTCGCTCGCTGGTTCGGCTCGTGGACGGGCGACCCCTCGACCGGCGAGGTGGAGGTCGCCTGGGGCTTCGAGGACGACCTCGGCTCCGAGATCTACGTCATCGACGCGTGCGAGCCGCCGCACCACCTGCGGCTGCACAACCGCGACGACGACCCGGCCCAGGTGTGGACGCTCGACCTGCGGTTCCGCGCCCAGGGGTCCGGCACGGTGCTCGAGTTCGCCCAGGTGATGGGGCCGCACCTGCCGGTGACCGACGTCGGTCCGGGCTGGGAGTACTACCTGGACCGGCTCGTCGACAGCGTCCGCACCGGCGAGGTCAGCACGGTCGGGTGGGACGGCTACCTCGAGCTGGCCCCGGAGTATGCCGCGGCCTTCGGTGTCGAGGTCGAGGAGTCACCGGCGGGCTGAGGCGGGTCGCCGGTCGCGGCGACCGAGGACCACGGCCATCATCACCCCGGCGGCGCCGCCGAAGAGGTGGCCCTGCCAGGAGATGCCGGGCTGGAGCGGCAGCACGCCCCAGAGCAGCCCGCCGTAGAGGACCGCCACCAGCACGCCGACGAGGGCCGGCGCCACCCGGCGGCTGACGAAGCCGTAGACCACGAGGAAGGCGGCATAGCCGTAGACGACCCCGCTGGCGCCGATGACCACGGTGCGCGGCGCGCCCAGGAGCCAGACCGCGGCCCCGCCCAGGAGCACCACCCCGGCGGTGACGACCCAGAGGTGCCGCGTCGTCGTCGCGACGAGGCCGCCCAGGACCAGCAGGCCCGAGGTGTTGGCGACCAGGTGGGGCAGCCCGAGGTGGAGGAACGGGCTCAGCACGATGCCGACCAGCCCGTCGGCCTCGCGGGGCCGGATGCCGTAGGCGTCCAGCTGCAGCGGGGTGAGGAGGTCGAGCAGCTCGCTGACCCACATCAGGCCGACGAGGACGAGCACCGGCACGAGCCGGTGCAGCCAGCTCGGCACTCCGGTCGTGGTGGAGCGGGCGGGGCGGCGTGCGGTGGTCACGGGTCCAGCCTGCCAGCCCTCGTCCGGGAGCGGCTCTCAGGCGGCGGGTGCCCCTGGGCGGAGCGTCCAGATCTGCCGGGCGGCGACGAGGGCCAGGACCCCACCGCCCAGGGTGAGGACCAGCCCTGGCCCCGGGGTCCATCCGGCCATGCCGACCTTGCCGAAGAGGTGCCAGAACTGCCAGACCGGCACGGCGATGCAGATGGCCGCGGCGACGAGGGCCTGGAGCACGGCCGGGAGGCGCAGCGGCACGAGGGCGCCGGCGAGGGCCAGCAGCCCGACCGTGGCGGTCCACAGGCCGGGGCCGCGCATCCCGGTCACGGTGCCCAGCGGCGTGTAGAGCCAGGGCAGGAAGGCCCCGACGATCATCAGCGCGCTCGCGGCGAGCAGCCGCTTCTGCCCGGGCATCAGCTGCCGGCGGGTGCGGGGCGGGGCGGTCATGGTCGCCATTGTGGGGCCTTCACGGGGAGAGAGGGGAGGAGGTGGAGGTGCGCCGCCCGTCGCGGCCGCGGGTGGGACGGTCCGCGGCCGCGCCGGACGGGCGGGCGGGCCGGCTCAGTGGTGCCGACCGTGGTCGTCGTGCGAGCCGTGGATGAGCTCCTCGTCGACGGCACCCTCGGCGTGAGCCGCCACCAGCTCGCTGCGACCCGGGTAGCGGACCTCCTCGACCAGGCGCTGCATGGTCTCGGTGGGCTTGGGCGTGAACTGCGACACGATGATCGTCACCGCGAAGTTGATCAGCATGCCCACGGCGCCGAAGCTGGTGGCCGTGATGCCCAGGATCCCGTCGCTGCCGCCGTAGATCGGCAGCGTCCAGATCTGGTAGGCCAGCGTGACGAGCAGACCGGTCGCCATACCGGCGGCGGCTCCCACCGCGGTGGTCTTCTTCCAGAAGATCCCCAGCACGAGGATCGGGAAGAAGCTCGCCGCTCCGAGTCCGAAGGCCAGCGCCACTACCTGGGCCACGAACCCGGGAGGGTTGATGCCGAGGTAGCCGGCGACGACGATCGCGGCACCCATGGCGATGCGACCGACCATGAGCTGGCGGGCCTCCGTCGCCTGCGGGTTGATCCGCTTGTAGTAGACGTCGTTGGCGACCGCCGAGGAGATGACCAGCAGCAGGCCGGACGCCGTCGACAGCGCGGCGGCGAGACCACCGGCGGCGACCAGACCGACGATCGGGGCGGGCAGGCCGGCGATCTCCGGCGTGGCCAGCACGACGATGTCGTTGTTGATGGCCAGCTCGAAGCCCGCGCCGAGGCCGCCGTCGACGTCGATGACGCCGTTGCCGTTGAGGTCGTCCACGGTGATCAGCCCGACGTCCTGCCACGACTGGAACCACTCCGGCTCCTGGCCGATCGTGGTGCCCGGGATCTGGTTGAGGATGTTGAACTTGCTGAACGCACCGATGGCCGGGGCCGTGGTGTAGAGCAGCGCGATGAAGAACAGCGCCCACAGCGCGGAGAAGCGGGCCGCCCGCACGCTCCGTGCCGTGTAGAAGCGCACGATGACGTGCGGCAGACCGGCGGTGCCGAACATCAGCGTCGCCGTCATGAGGATCATGTTGAGCATGTTCATCTGGGTGAACGGCGAGGTGTACTCGGCCAGCCCGAAGTCCGCCTGCAGCCCGTTGAGATCGCTCATGATCTGCCCGAAGCCGACCTGCGGGAGCGGGATGCCGGTGAGCTTCTGGGAGATGGCGACCGCCGGGATCAGGTAGGCGACGATGAGCACGGAGTACTGCGCCACCTGGGTCCAGGTGATGCCCTTCATGCCGCCGAGCACGGCGTAGAGGAAGACGATGACCATGCCGATGATGACGCCGAGGGTCTGGTCGACGCCCAGGAAACGCTGGAAGACCACGCCGACGCCGGACATCTGGCCGGCGACGTAGACGAACGAGACGACGATCGCGCAGACGACCGCGATGAGGCGCGCCGACTCGTTGTAGCGGTCACCGACGAACTCGGGGACGGTGTACTTGCCGAACTTGCGCAGGTAGGGCGCAAGGAGCATGGCCAGCAGCACGTAGCCGCCCGTCCAGCCCATGAGGTAGACCGAGCCGGCGTAGCCGTTGTTGCTCAGCGCGATGATGCCGGCCATCGAGATGAACGACGCGGCGCTCATCCAGTCGGCCGCGATCGCGGCGCCGTTGGCCGGGGCGGGGATGCCACCGCTGGCGACGTAGAAGCCCGCCGTGTCCTTCACCCGGCTCGCGTAGGCGATGTAGATGTAGAAGCCGAAGGTCAGGACGACGAAGACGAGGGTCCAGATCTGCACGGTGCTCATGAGTGGTGGATCCCCTCTTCGTACTCGGTGATCCCGAACTCCTTGTCGAGCTTGTCCATGCGCCACACGTAGACGGCGATGAGGACGAGGAAGGTCAGGATCGACCCCTGCTGGGCGAACCAGAAGCCCAGGGGCATCCCCATGAAGTTCGCGAGGTCATTCAGCGGCTCGACGAAGATGATCCCGGCCCCGAAGGACACGAGGGCCCAGATCGTGAGCAGGATCGCCATCAGGCGCAGGTTGCGGCGCCAGTACTCCTGGCGCTTGGCGGCATCCATCAGGACACCCCCGGCGGGACGTTTTCACGGGCACTCACAGGTCTCTCCTTGGCAGAAGCGGTCCGCCGTCGTCACGGCGGTGTGACGGGCGTCACGGTATTGACGCCGGTCACGGCTGTGCGAGCACCTGGGGTGCCGGTTCCGGTCAGCGGTCGGCACGGGACGCTGAGCGGAAAGCGTCGCACGCCGAGCGGTTGCCGACGCGACGAACGGTCGCCCGGGACCGACCAGCGGTCGGTCTCGCCGGGTGAACGGTCGTCTCAGGCCGTCGGGAGGTCGGCGACCGCCGCGAGGAGGGCGGCCAGCAGCGCCACCTGGGCCGTCGCCCCGAGGACGTCGCCCGTCGCTCCACCAAGGGTCCGTCGCGCGAGCGCGCCGACGCCGGCGGTGGCGAGGAGTGCCGCGAGCAGCATCGCTGCGCCGGTCGTCCCGAGGACCGCGCACAGGACGACGGGAACGACCCAGGCCAGGAGGGTATGCCGTGGCGCCAGCCCCTCCACGACCGTGCGGCCCGTGCCCTCGGCCCGGGCGTAGGGAAGAGCCAGCGCCACCGGGAGCATCGCCGCGCGCGACAGCGACCAGGCCGTCGCCCCGACCAGGGCGACCCCGGCCCACGCGGGCAGCCCGGGGAGGAGCCACGTCGGGGGAACCGCCGCCGTGGCCCCGTCGAGGAGCGCGACCAGCAGGGCGACCTCGAGGACCAGGCAGAGGACCACGGCCGCGGCGCCGTAGACGCCGGTCGCGGAGTCCTTCATGATCCGCAGCCGGGTCCCGCGGTCGCGCCCGCCGAGCCCGTCGGTGACGTCGGCCAGGCCGTCGAGGTGGAGGGCTCCGGTGACCACGAGCTCGAGGACGACCACCAGCACGGCGGCGACGAGGACCGTCAGCGGCCCCGTCAGCGCGGTCCCGAGCCCGAGCAGGACGGCGCCCAGCACTGCGCCGACCAGGGGGAACCACACCGTGGCACGTGCCAGGTCCGGCACCCGCGAGCGGGAGACCGGGACCGGGATGCGCGTCAGGAAGGCGACCGCGTCGAGCAGCCCCATGTCAGGCGGGTGGGGCCTCGTCGGCGAGCCCGAGGTCGGCAAAGCTGCCCATCTCGCGCAGCACCGCGACGGCCGAGCGGAGGACGGGGATCGCCAGCGCGGCGCCGCTGCCCTCGCCCAGCCGCATACCCAGGTCGAGGACGGGCCGCAGACCCAGGGCCTCCAGCTGCACCTGGTGCCCCGGCTCGGGGGACAGGTGGCCTGCGATCATGGTGTGCGTGCAGGTCGGGGCCAGGCGCCAGGCGACCAGCGCGGCCGACGTGGTGATGAAACCGTCGAGCAGGACCGGCACGCGGTGCGCGGCGCAGCCGAGGACCACCCCGGCGAGCGCCGCGATCTCCAGCCCGCCGACGCGGGCCAGCACGTCCCACGGGTCGCGGGCGTCGGCGTGCCGCGCGAGGACCTCCTCGACCTTGCGCACCTTGCGGGCGAGAGCCTCGCCCTGCACCCCGGTGCCGGGGCCGACGAGCCGGGCCGGCTCGCGGCCGAGCAGCGCCGCCGTGAGCGCGCTGGCGGTGGCGGTGTTGCCGATGCCCATCTCGCCCAGCGCGACGAGGTCGACGCCGTCGGCGACGAGGTCCTCGACCAGCCCGATGCCGTGGGCGACCGCCTGCCGGGCCTCCTCGAGCGTCATGGCGGGACCGGTCGAGCTGTCGGCGGTGCCGGTGGAGCGGACACGCCGGTCGAGGACGGGGTGGTCGCCGGGGCGCAGCTGCGGGGGAGCGATCACGCCGAGGTCGGCGACGAGCAGCCTGGCCCCGGACTGCCGGGCGAGGACGCCGACGGCGGAGGTGCCCGAGGCGAAGCCCTGCAGCATCAGCCCGGTCACCTCCTGCGGGTAGGCGCTCACGCCGCCGGCCGCGAGGCCGTGGTCGGCGGCGCAGATGACGACCGCGGGACTGTCGACGTGGGGGGCGGCGGTGCGCTGGATCCCGGCCAGCCGACCGGCCAGCACCTCCAGCCGGCCCAGGCTCTTGAGCGGCTTGACCTTGCCGTCCATGGCCGCACCCACGATGGCGGCCGCGTCGGCGTCGAACGGCTCGATCCGCGCCACCGTCCGCTCCACGAGCGCGAGCGGAGTTCGGTCCTCGGTCATGTCAGTCCTCTCTCGGGTCCAGGGTCAGGGTGCGTCCGGCGACCACGAGCTGGGCGAGGTCGGCGTGCGCGGCGACGGTCGCGTTGACCCGGCCGAGCCGGTCGCGGTAGTCGCGGGAGACGGGGTGCATGGGGACGATGCCGAGGCCGACCTCGTTGGTCACGACCAGCACGGTCCCGGGGTATGCCGTGGCCCAGCGGCCCAGCTCGTCGGCGGCGGCGACCGTGGCGGCCTCGTCGTCGCCGCGCTCCATCAGGTTGGAGACCCACAGCGAGAGGCAGTCGACGATCACGACGTGGTCGGGCGGCAGGACGCGGACGGCGTCGACGAGGTCGTGCGGGGCCTCGACGGTGGCCCAGCCCTCCGGGCGTTCCTCCCGGTGCCGGGCGATGCGGTCGGCCATCTCGTCGTCGCGGGCCTCGCCGGTGGCGACGAAGACCACCGGGAGCCCGCTGCGGGCGGCGCGGCGGACGGCGAGGGCGGACTTGCCGCTGCGCGCGCCACCCGTGAGGAGGGTGAGGGTCATGGTGCGGTCCTCCGGGGACGTCGGGTCAGCAGGGCGTCGGTGGCGGCGACGGCGAGGCAGGCGCCCACGAGAGCGAGCTCGGCGTGGTCGACGAGGCGGCGGGCCCGGTTCACGTCGGCCGGGACCGGCCGGGGCCCGTCGCCGAGACGTGGCCGGTCCTCGACGCGGCCGGCGTAGGACAGCGGGCCCCCGAGCTCGACGCCCAATGCGGCCGCGACCGCGGTCTCGGCCACCCCGGCGTTGGGCGAGGGGTGGGCCGGGGCGTCGCGCCGCACCAGGCGCGCCACCTCGGCGGCACGCGACGGGGCCAGCGCCGCGACCAGGGCGGCGAGGGCGCGGGCCGGGACCCACGCCATACCGTCGTCGAGGCGGGCCGAGGCCCACCCGTAGCGGAGGTGGCGGGGCGAGCGGTGCCCCACCATCGCGTCCATGGTGTTGGTGGCCCGGTGGGCGAGCGCGCCCGGTGCGCCGCCGACGAGGCCCCACAGCGCCGGGGCGACGACGGCGTCGACGGTGTTCTCGGCGAGCGACTCGACGACCGCCGCGCAGACCCCCGAGGAGTCGAGGGCCGAGGGGTCACGGCCGACCAGCGAGGGCAGGGCGGCGCGTGCTCCGTCGAGGTCGTCGGCGACGAGGTGCCGCTCGATGTCGGCGGCGGTGGAGCGCAGCATTCTCCCGGCGCCCGCGATCCACACGGCGGCCGCGGTGGAGGCGGTCGGGCCGAGCGTGCGGCGCAGGAGCAGCCCGCCGCCGGCCCCCAGGCCGACGCCGATGGCGGCGTGGAGGACGCCCCGCGGGCGGCTGTCGGCGTAGAGGCGCCCCTCGACGGCCTGCATCGCGGTGCCGAACCGGGCGACCGGGTGCCAGCGCGTCGGCGGCTCGCCCAGGGTGCGGTCGAGGAGGAGGCCGAGCGCGACGCCGAGCGCCCGGGACCCGAGCGCGCTCACCACACCGGGTCCTCTCCCGGCACCCAGGGGTGCGCGTCGAGCCCCGCCGAGACGGCGTCGTGCACGGCGTGCGCGAGGCGGCCTCCCCACTCCGAGCGCACCCCCGCGAAGGCGACGGCGTCGTGCCCGTCCACGGGCTCCGGGGCGAGCACGACGACGGCGTCGCTAGCGGTCCCGGTGCCGGGCACGCCGCGCTGCACGAGGACCTGGGCCTTGGCCTCGGTGACGGTCGCCAGCGCCTGCACCAGGGCCGAGCCGGTGAGGGGGACGGGCAGGGCGACGACGATGTTCACGGTCCCGGGCGGAGGCGGGCCGTCGGACGGGTAGGCCGTGGCTCCCGGGGCGGACGCCTCCGCTCCCGGGGCGACGAGCGTGCCGGCGCGGGGGTCGTGCGGCCAGGTCGGCCGGGTGACGCCGACGGTCGCCCAGACCACGGCGCCGTCGCGCTCGGTGTGCTCCACCTGCGCGACGTCCGCGGCCGTGAGCAGGGCGCACCCGTCGCCGGACAGCCCGAGGACCTCAGCGGTCTCCCTGGCCCACGCGTCGAGGTCGGTGCGGGAGAAGCCCGCGTCGACGGCGGCGTTGAGCACCCAGCGAGGTCGCACCAGCCCACCGCCCACCGCCGCCGCGCTCAGCGCCCACCAGCCGGCGGGCACGTGCCAGGTCAGGGCGCCGTCGTGCCGGGCGAGCGCGGGCAGCGGGACGGGCGGGGCCCCCCTCACCACCCCGGCTCCTGGCCGGGTGCGGAGGCCTGCCCCGCGAGCTCGAGGACGGAGTCGAGGTCGAGGTGCTCCTCGACCCAGTCGGCCAGGTGGTCGACGTGGGCGCTCAGCGCCTCGGCGTAGGAGGTCGGGGAGGGCACGAAGGTGCGGCGGCGGGCGGCGGCGACCTTCCACAGCAGGGCGTGACGCAGCCGGTCGCAGTCGAAGACCCCGTGCAGGCTGGTGCCGCGGATGTGGCGGTCCGTGACGCAGCCCTCCTGGACGGTGGTGCCGTCCTCCTGCTCGAGCTCGAAGAGCGCGTGACCGCCGGTGCGGGTCAGCCGGCCCCACCGGATCTGGTAGCCCTCGACGGGGATCTCGGTGCCGACCACCCGGCCGCGGGAGCGGGTGACGACCTTGGGGCGCTCGAAGGTGGTCTCGACCGGGAGCAGCCCGAGCCCCTCCACCGTGCCGGCGCCCGACTCCAGGTCGTCGTGGATGAGCGTGCCGAGCATCTGGTAACCGGCGCACAGCCCGAACAGCCGGACCCGCCGGTCGAGGGTCGTCAGCGCCCGGTCGAGGTCGCGCTCGCGCAGCCAGGCGAGGTCGGCGACCGTGGCCCGGCTGCCGGGGAGGACGACCAGGTCGGCGTCCTCGAGGTCACCGGGCCGGGTGGCCCACCGCACCTCGACGGAGGGCTCCAGCAGGAGCGGGTCGAGGTCGGAGGGGTTGGCCAGGTGGGGCAGCCGGACCACCGCGACGCGCACGGGGTCGGTCACCTGCGGGACGGGCAGGCGGAAGCCCACGAGGTCGAGCGAGTCCTCGACGCCGAGCATGAGGTGGTCGCCCAGGTGGGGGAGCACCCCGAGGACGGGCACGCCGGTGCGGCGCTCGAGGTCCGCCAGACCGTCGGCCAGCAGCGAGGCGTCGCCCCGGAAGCCGTTGAGCACGAAGCCGCGCAGGGTGGAGCGCAGGTGCTCGGGCAGGAGGGCCCAGGTGCCGTAGGCGGAGGCGAAGGAGCCGCCGCGGTCGATGTCCACGACGAGCACGGCGGGCACCCCGGCCGCCGCGGCCAGCGGCAGGTTGACGACGTCGCGCTCGAGCAGGTTGATCTCGGCGGCGCCGCCGGCGCCCTCGAGGACCACCACGTCGTGCTCCTGGCGCAGCGAGGCCAGGGCGTCGAGGACGACCGGGCGGACCGTCTCGGCGCGGTCGCCGTAGGAGAGGGCGTCGTCGACGGCGATCTCCTCGCCCATCACGACCACGTGGGAGGTGCCGTTCGCGGACGGCTTGAGCAGGACCGGGCCCATCCGGCGGTCGGTCTCGACGCCGGCGGCCAGCGCCTGCATCGCCTGGGAGCGGCCGATCTCGCCGCCGTCGGGGGTGACCGCCGCGTGGTTGGACATGTTCTGCGCCTTGAAGGGCGCGACCCGCACACCACGGCGCGCCAGGGCGCGGCACAGCGACGCCACCACGGTGGACTTGCCCGAGCCGCTGGTGGTCCCGACGACCATCACGGCCCCCCGCGTGGTGGAGGAACGCCTCGCTGCTGCCTCCCCGGCCATGCGTCCTTCCCTGTTCCGTGCTCCGGCCTCGGGCCGGGCACCCCGTGTCAGCAGGGCACCCGGTAGGGCGAGCGCCTTGCTCGCGGCGAGGAGGGTCGGCGACCCTGCGTGCCACGCCGAACGACCCCAGTGTGCCCGCTCGGCACGACCGGGTGCGCTGGGAAGGGTCACGATACCCCCAGGTCAGGCCGTTGTGGACGGGTCCGGACGGGAAGCGGCACGGGGCCGGGTGCCCCGGTCCGGCGGGGGACGCGAGGCGCGGGCACGACGACCAGGTGGCCGTCGAGCTCGTGGACGCGCACGGGATGGCCGTAGACGCGGGAGACGAGGTCCTCCGAGAGCACCTCGGCCGGGGAGCCGAGCGCGGCCAGCGAGCCGCGGTCCAGGAGGGCCAGCCGGTCGGCGTAGCGGGCGGCCGTGCCCAGGTCGTGCATGGCCGCCACGACGGTGAGGCCGTCCTCGCGCCGCAGCTCGTCGACGAGCTCGAGGACCTCCACCTGGTGGCCGACGTCGAGGGCGCTGGTGGGCTCGTCGAGGAGCAGGACGGGCGACTGCTGGGCGAGGGCGCGGGCGATGACGACGCGCTGCGCCTCGCCGCCCGAGAGCTGGCGCACGGTGCGCCCGGCGAAGGACGCCAGGCCCAGCCGGCGCAGCACGTCGATGGCGACCCTGCGGTCGGACTCGGACTCCGAGCGCAGCCAGCCCAGGTGGGCGGTGCGCCCGAGGAGGACGTACTCGACGACGGTCATCCCGGGGGGCAGCTCGGGGGACTGCGGCATGAGGGAGAGGTCGGTCGGCCCGGGCGTCCCGCCCGTGCCCAGCTCGACCGAGCCGGAGCTGGGCACGAGCCCGACGAGCGCCCGCAGCAGGGTCGACTTGCCCGAGCCGTTGGGGCCGATGAGGCCGAGCCACTCCCCGGTGCGGAGCTCGAGGTCCATGCCGCGGAGCACCTCGGTGCCGTCGTAGGCGACCCGCAGGTCGTGCGCGCGCAGGGCGGCGGCGGGGGTCAGGTCGGCGGTGGTCATGCGTCGTGCCTCCCGCGCCACAGGACGATGCAGAAGAAGGGTGCCCCGACGAAGGCCGTGATGATCCCCACGGGCAGCTCGGCCGGGGCGGCCAGGGTGCGGGCCCCGATGTCGGTCAGCGCCAGGAAGGCGGCTCCGACCAGCCCCGAGAGGGGGACGATGACCCGGTAGGAGTGGCCCACGAGGAGCCGGACCAGGTGGGGGGTGACGAGCCCGACGAAGGCGATGAGCCCGCTCACGGACACCGCGGCCGCGGTGATGAGCGTGGCCGCACCGACGACGACGAGTCGGGAGCGCGCCGGGTGCAGGCCCAGGGCGCGCGCCTCGTCGTCACCGAGCCGCAGCACGTCGAGGTGCCGGGCGTGGAGCAGGAGGACGACGCCGGCGAGCAGGACGTAGGGCAGCAGCAGCGTGACCGGCTGCCAGCCGTGCGTCGCCAGCCGTCCGAAGAGCCACGAGAGCACCTCTCGGGAGCGCGACTCGTCGAGCTTCTGCAGGGCGAAGGTCTGGGTGGCGGAGAAGAGGGCAGCCATCGCGACCCCGGCGAGGAGCAGCGTCGCGGGGTCCCGGAAGGAGCCCCGCGCCACGACCACCGAACCGGTCACCGCCAGGACCGCGCCGACGAAGGCGGCGGCCGGCAGCGCGCCGACCGGGCCCCAGGACAGGTCGAGCCCGAAGCCGAGCGCGAGCACGGCGCCGAGGCCGGCCCCGGCCGAGACCCCGAGCAGGTAGGGGTCGGCGAGCGGGTTGCGGAAGACGCCCTGGTAGCCGGCGCCGGCCATCGCCAGCGACGCCCCGACGAGGCCGCCCAGGACGGTCCGGGGCAGGCGGATCTGCCACAGCAGCGACTCCTGCTGCGGGGTCAGGGTCTGCGGCACGTCGACCCAGGGCAGCGCGCCCACGAGGGAGCGCGCCACCCCCTCCAGGGGCAGCCCGGCCGCGCCCTGGGAGACGGACGCCAGCCCGACGAGGATCAGGACGGCCGAGGCGCCGAGCACCGCCGGCAGCGGCAGCCGGTAGGCCCGCCGGGCGGCGTCCTCCAGCGCGTCCGCCGGCCGGGGCGGGTGGGTGGTGGTCATGGACGGGCCCGTCCGGCTGCTCAGCGGCTGCCCGCGGCGACCGGGACGGCCGACATCGCCTCGGCGAGGGTGTCGATCAGCTCGGGCAGGCGCGGGCCCCAGCGCGAGGAGATGTCGGCGTCGACGGCCACGATGCTGCCGGTGCGGACGGCGTCGACCTCGGCCCACCCAGGGCGGGCCGCGACGTCGTCGACGGTGTAGATCGCCGCGTCCGAGATCACGACGAGCTGCGGGTTGGCGTCGACGACGGCCTCCTCGGTCAGCTGTGGGTAGCCGGTCTGTTCCGTGTCGGCCTCGTCGGCGATGTTCACGGCGCCGAGCTCGGTGTAGACGGAGCCGATGAAGCTGGCGCTGCTCGCGGCGTAGAGCGTCTCGTCGAGCTCGTGGTAGACGCGGAGGCCGGCGCCGCGGGGGGCCTTCTCCAGGGCGGCGGCGACGTCGGCGCGCATCTGCTCGACGACGGCCGCGCCCTCGTCGACGTGGCCGGTCGCCAGGGCGAGGTCGGCCAGGCCGGCGTAGCCGCTCTCGATGTCGGCCGGGGCGGCGTTGACCAGCACCGGGACGTCGAGCGCCTCGAGCGAGGCCTTGAGGTCGTCGATGTCGTTGGCGATGACGACGAGGTCGGGCTCGTAGCCGAGGATCGCCTCGACGTTGGGGTCGAAGCCCGACAGGTCGGTCGTCGGTGCCTCGGCGGGATAGGTCGAGAACTCGTCGGCGGCCACGACCTGGTCGCCGGCGCCGATGGCGAAGAGGATCTCGGTGGCGGAGGGGGACAGCGAGACGATGCGCTCGGGGCGCTCCTCCAGGACGGTGCCGTCGGGCAGGGTCACGGGGAAGTCGCTCGCCGGGGCGCTGGCAGCGTCGGTGTCGGTGCTCGCCGCCGGTGCGGCCGTGTCGGTCGCGTCGTCGGTCGCTGACCCGCAGGCCGCGAGGACGAGCGTCGCCGCCAGCAGGGCGGCGGGCGCGCGCAGCAGGTGGGTGGGGGCAGGATGCGTCATCGGGTCCTCCTGTCGTCGAGGTCTGGTGCTTGCTCGAGCGACAGTCCGCGAGACGGGATCCGCCGTCCGAACCAGCCCTTGGGTCCTCGAGGGCGAGTGGTACGGATCGTCGGGCAGTTCGACCGGACTCCGTCCCCTCGAGCCAGGGCTCGGGGAACTCCACCGTTGCGGGTCAGTGCCGGGTTCTCACCGGACTTCGTCTGCCAGACGTGGACCAGCCTACCGCTCCGCAGGAGCGGCGCCGACCCCGCTCAGAGCCGGTCGAGGGCGGCGGACAGCCGGTCCAGCCCGGCCGCGTCGGGCACGGCCACCCGGGCCACGCCCGGCAACCCGAAGCTGCGGCAGTCGCGGACCAGCACGCCGTGGGGCGCGAGGCGCTCGCGCAGGCCCGGCTCGTCGACCAGGACCCACGGCGCGTCCCCGGCGGACACGGTCAGGCCGTGGCCGCGCAGGAGGTCGGTCAGCTCGGCCCGCAGCGTGGTGACGCCGGCCGACCACGCGGGCAGGTCGGCGCTCTCCAGCAGGTCCGGCAGCACGGCCAGCGCGAGGGTGCTCACCGACCAGTGCGGCTGCAGCGCCGCGCACCGGCCCACGACGTCGGGATCGGCCAGCACGTAGCCCAGCCGCAGGCCGGGGCAGGCGAAGGTCTTGGTGAGCGAGCCGACGACGACCACGCCCTCGCGGCCCGCGGTCCACCGGCCCGTCGCCAGCGCGTAGAAGGCCTCGTCCCAGACGTCCGCGTGCTCGTCGGGACCGGCGAGGTGCCCGGTCGGGCTGTGGGGGTCGGTGCGCCACACCGGGCCCTGCTGCCCGCGGGGGTGCAGCCCGAACTCCGGCTCGCCGCGCACCCGTCCGCCGAGCACGGCGGTCACCAGGGAGATGGCCTCGCTGCCGCCGTTGGTCAGCAGCACGCGCTCGCGGTCCACCCCCAGGACACCGGCCAGCAGGGCGGTCGCGGGACGGTCGTCGGGATAGCGGCCGAGCGCGTCGAGGTGGCGGCTCACCAGGGGCGCCACGGGGGGCGCCAGGGGGTTCATGTTCTGGGAGAGGTCGAGCAGGTCCGCGGGGTCGAGCCCCAGCGCGGCCGCCACCGCAGGACCGTCGCCGCCGTGCTCTCCGGCCGGGGGAAGGCTCACGAACGGCCTCCTAGACCTCGAAATCGTTGATCTGACGCGAAAAGGTGGGCGAGTCGGTTGGCATAACCCGCCCATATCTGCATACCGTGAGCCGACCAATCAGGCCGATGAAAGGGCTGTACACATGAGCAAGAAGGTTATCGTCGAGGCCGTGGCCCGCGAGGCAGGCATGACCCAGGCTGCTGCGGACAAGGTCGTCAGCGCCGTTCTCGACGCCATCGGCGCCGAGCTCGCCAAGGGCGAGAAGGTCTCCTTCCCGGGCTTCGGCACCTTCGAGGTGCGCGAGCGCGCCGCCCGCACCGGGCGCAACCCGCAGACCGGCGCCGAGATCCAGATCGCCGCGAGCAAGGCCCCGGCGTTCAAGGCCGGCTCCAAGCTGAAGGAGCGCGTCTCCGGCTGACGCCGCAGACCGTCACGCACGCCCCGCCCGTCAGTCCGACGGGCGGGGCGTCGTCGTCTCCGGGTCCGCCCGGACCGCGCGGTAGCCGACGCCCGGGACGGGCTGGCCCAGGAAGGGCCCGCCGGCACGCAGCACCTTGGCGCGCAGCCGGCTGAGATGGACCTCGAGGACGTGGTCGTCGCGGGCGCAGCCCTGCCAGACCCGCTCGAGGAGGTGCTGCCTGGTCAGGACGTGGCGCGGGTTCTCCAGGAGCACCTGCAGCAGCTCGAACTCGGTCCGTGTGAGCGGCACCTCCCGGTCCCCCACGGCGACCCGGCGGGCCGCCCGGTCCAGGAAGACGGACCCCAGGCGCGCGCCCTCCTCCGCGGGCGCCGGGGCCCGGCGCAGCCGCGCCTGCAGCCGCACCGCCACCACGAGGTCGCTGCACGGGGTGCGGATGTAGTCGTCGCAGCCCGCGGCGAAGGCCAGCAGCTCGTCGCGCTCGTGCGGGCTGGCGGCCAGGAGCACCACGGGCACGTCCGCGCCGGCATGGACCCGGGCGCACAGCTCGTGACGCTCGGCGACACCGGTCCCGGCGACCACGACGACGAGCCGGGTGCCGGGGGGCGGCAGGTCGGGGGCGTCGGGCGACAACGGTCGCACCACGACTCCGGCGCGCTGCAGCGCGGACCGGACGGCCCGTTCGGTGCGGTCGTCCGGATGAAGGGCGGACAGGAGCGCGGTCACGGCGCGGTCCTCTCGGGCGGCCCCCGAGGCTGGTCCCGAGCACGACCAGCGTAGGGCCGGGGTCGGCCCACGAGGCAGGAACTATGATCGGCGTCACATCGTGAGGGGAACGTGAGCCGCTCGAGAACGCGTCGTGACGTGCGGCGGCCACGCTCGGACGGTTGAGGAGCGGTGACCGGCAGCCCGTGACGACTTCCCGGTCGGAGGGCTCCTCGACATCCGGCTCCGCAACGGTGCGGACAGACCCCTCGAAGGAGAAGCAGGGATGAAGATCAGGACAGCGCTGTACGGGTGTACGGGCGCGTTGGTGGCGGCGGGGATGGCCCTCGCCGGTGGCTCGACGGCTGCGGGGGCGCCGGTCGAGCCGGAGGAGGTCGAGGGCAACCCCACGTGCCAGGACATGGGGTAGGACTTCGGAGAGCGGATCGACCCGCCCGCCGCCCGGCACCTACCCCGTCGGCCAGATGGGCAGCGTGACGTTTACCTCGGACGGCACGTGGGTCGACTGGACGTCGACCGTCGGCATCGACGCCGTGATCGTCAAGGGCGGCCCGAACGCCAACGTCTACCGCTACGACCCGCCGGCGGAGTCCTTCGGGGACACCGGTCTGGTGACGCCGACCAACCCGAACAACTACAAGCCCTACGGTCTGAGCCACGTCGACTTCTGCTACGACATCGAGCTGCAGGTCTCGAAGACGGCGGACACGAGCTGGACCCGTAGCCACACCTGGACCATCGACAAGGTGGGTGACGAGACCGAGCTCGAGCTCGCGGCGGGCGAGATGCACGACGTCGCCTACGACGTCACCCTGGACGCCACGCCCACGGATTCGGACTGGGCGGTCCAGGGCGAGATCGCCGTCACCAACCCGCACGACACCATGGCCGCGACGGTCACCGGGGTGACCGACTCGATGACCGGCGGCATCGCCGCCGACGTCGACTGCGGAGGGGACTTCCCGCGCAGCATCGCCCCCGGGGCGACGCTCGTGTGCACCTACGGCCCGACGGCACTCCCCGACGCGACCGACCGCGTCAAAACGGCGGTCGTGACCGCCACCGAGGCCGTCCCCGGTGGGACCGCCACGGCGGACGTCACCTTCAGCGAGGATCCCACCAGCGTCGTCGACGAGTGCATCGACGTCACGGACTCCCTCGAGGGTGACCTCGGCACGGTGTGCGTCGAGGACCTGCCGAAGACCATCTCCTACACCCACCAGATCACGGCCGAGGAGTGCGGCGAGTGGACCGTCCACAACGTCGCGAGCTTCGAGACCAACGACACGGGTGCGACGGGCGAGGACGACCACGACGTCGCCGTCACCGTGGAGTGCCAGACGGGCTGCACCCTGACCCAGGGCTACTGGAAGACCCACTCCGAGAAGGGCCCGGCGCCCTACGACGAGACCTGGGCGATGCTGCCCAACGGTGCTGACACGACGTTCTTCCTGAGCGGGAAGAGCTGGCACGAGGTGTTCAACACGCCGCCCGCGGGCAACAGCTACTTACTCGCTGGCCCACCAGTACGCCGCGGCCGCGCTGAACGAGCTCAACGGCGCCGACACCACGGCGGTCTCCGCCGAGATGGCTGCGGCGAAGACCTTCCTGGAGACCTACACGCCGGCGCAGGTCTCCGCCGCGAAGAAGACCCTGGGTGCCGAGGCCACCGCTCTGGCGGGCGTCCTCGACTCCTACAACAACGGTCTGATCGGCCCGGGCCACTGCGACGAGTGACCTGAGGGCACCCCTGGCGGGTCGGGAGGCGGTGCACCGCCTCCCGGCCCGTCCTGCGTCATCGGGCCTCGACGTCGTGCAGGTGGTGCTCGATGTCGTGGAGCGTGTAGACGGCCAGGGTGGCCACCGTGAACGCCGTGCCGGCCCGGGAGCCGCGACGCTCCCAGGCGTCTGCGCCCACCGCGTCGAAGGCAGCGGCCGTGGCGCCCACCTCCGAGGCGTACTCCTCGGCCACCTGCGCCGGGTCCTGCAGGTCGTAGCGGTCGGCCACCGCCGCGGCGTCCTGGTCCCACTCCTCGAAGACGGCCCCGTCCTCGGCGAGCATCTGCTCCAGCCGGCCGCGCATGACGCGCAGCACGTCGCGGCAGTGCGCGGCGTACTCCAGCGGCGACCAGGTCGTGGCGGCCGGCCTGGTGCGCGCGTCGGCGCGGGTGAGGCGCTCCCGCCAGGCCGGCTCCGCCGCCCGCAGGCGCCGGCCCGTCGACCCCACGTCGTAGCCCGGGTCGAAGCCGCACTCCGGGCAGCCCCGGGTGATCACCACCGTCCAGTCCTTGGTGTCCGGCTCGATCGGGGCGGGCTGCGCGTCCATGTCCCGATCGTGGCACGGGCGTTCTGTTCAACCAAAGGGTTGACAACGTCCGGCCGCGGTCCTACGGTTGTTCAACCGATGAGTTGAGAAAGGGTGACCGTGCATGACGGACCAGCTCTCCAGGGTGTTCGGCGCCCTGGCCGACCCCACCCGGCGGGACATCGTGGCGCGCCTGAGCGACCGCGACGCCACGGTCGGTGAGCTCGCCGAGCCGTACGCCATGAGCCTGCAGGCCGTCTCCAAGCACCTCCGGGTGCTCGAGGAGGCCGGGCTCGTGACCCGCGGCCGGGACGCCCAGCGGCGCCCGGTCCACCTCGAGGCGGAGGTCTTCGACCTGATGACGATGTGGATCGAGCGCTACCAGCGCCGGGCGGAGGAGCGCTACACGCGCCTCGACGCCGTCCTGGCGGACCTGCAGGAGGGGCGCGACGAGACGCCCCGCGAGACGAAGGACGCAGCATCATGACCACGACCGACCAGCAGACCCGCTACGAGCGGGCCGTCATCGAGCCCGACGCGACCGTGCCCGCGGTCCACATCACCCGCGACTTCCGGGCCACCCCCGAACAGCTGCTCCGGGCCCACACCGACCCCGAGCTCTTCGCGCGGTGGATCGGCCCGGACGGCATGACCACCCGGATCGACCACTGGGACGCCCGCACCCTCGGCTCCTACCGCTACGTCAGCGGCCACGACGGCACGGAGTACGGCTTCCGCGGCACCTTCCCCGAGATCAGCGAGCACCGGCTGGTCCAGACCTTCTGCTACGAGGGCATGCCCGAGGCGATCGCCCTGGAGACGATGACCTTCGAGGACCTCGGCGACGGCTGGACCCGGCTGCACGCCTTCTCGCTGTGCGACTCCTTCGAGGGGCGCGACGGGATGCTGGCCTCCGGCATGGAGGTCGGGGTCCACGACGGCTACGCCAAGCTCGACCGGCTGCTCGCCGAGGGGTGACCGGAGGGGGCGGGCGGTGACAGACTCGCCGGGGTGACCTGGGAGCAGCTCGCCGCCGCCACCCTCGCCCGGCAGTTCGCCGAGGGGCGGCCGCCGGTGACCGACGTCGCCGGCGTGGCCGGGCTGCTGGGGCGGACGGGGCCGGTCCAGGCGCAGACCGCGCGCTCGCCCTTCCTCGGGCTGGCCGCCCGGGCGAGGGGAGTCACCCTCGACCTCGTCACCGCGGCCTACGAGGAGGGCGCCGTCGTCCGCGGCAGCTCGCTGCGGGGGACCGTGCACACCAGCACCTCCGGCGACCACGTCCTCCTCGACGTCGCGACCCGGCTCGGCCAGCGCACGAGGTTCGAGCGCGAGCTGCAGCTCGACGCCGCGCCGGTCGAGCGGGTCTGGGAGGCCACCGAGGCCTTCGCCCGTGACGCCTGGCGCACGGCCGACGAGCTCCTGGAGCACCTCGGCAGCTGGCTGGCCGAGCACGACCCGGGCGCCCGTCCCCGGCTCGGCACCACCGCCTCACCCTCCCTGGGCTACGGCCACGGCGGCCTGGTCCGCCGGCCGCTGAGCGGCGGGTGGGAAGGTCAGGGGAGGCCCGGCTACCGCGCCGCCCGGGCCGTGCTCGGCGACGGCCATCTCCGCGACGTGGCCCTCGCCGACCCGCAGGGCTCGCTCGTCGCCCTCGTGCGGCGGCACCTCACCTGCTCCGGCCCGGCGAGCCGTCGGGACCTCGCCTGGTGGTCCGGCGTCGGGCTGCGGGCGGTCGACGCCGCTCTCGCGGCCGTTCCCGACCTGGTCACCACGACGGCCCCGGACGGGCAGCAGGTCCACGACCTGCCGGGCCTGCCCACCGGCGAGGGGAGCTCCCCGGCGGAGGTGGTGCCGGGGGTGCGGCTGCTGCCGGAGTTCGACGCGCTGATGTGCGCCTACGAGCCGGCGGCCCGGGTGCGCTTCGTCGACCTCGAGCATCACGGCGTCCTGGCGGGCCGCGCCAACGGCCTCCTCCTCGCGCCGCTCCTCGTCGACGGCCGCATCACCGGGCACTGGCGCGCCGAGGGCTCCGGGCCACGGCGCCGGTGCGTCGTCACCTGGTTCGCCGGCACCCGCCGACCCACCCGCGCCGAGGTGGAGGAGCAGCTGGACCGGGTGGCGACGGCCTACCCCCTCACCTGGACCGGTCTGGAGATCGTGCGGGGCTGACGGGGGAGAGGGTTACCGTGACGGGTATGCAGGTCCGTCCCGAGCCCGCGCACCCGCGCACCTGGGAGCGCTTCGTCGCCATCGGCGACTCGTTCACCGAGGGCCTGGTCGACGCGCACCCCACCCGCCCCGACGAGTACGTCGGCTGGGCCGACCGGGTCGCCGCGGCGCTGGCCGCGCGCAACGCCGCCGAGGGCCGCGACTTCGGCTACGCCAACCTCGCGATCCGCGGCCGGCTGATCGACGCGATCATCGCCGAGCAGGTCGAGCCGGCCCTGGCGCTGACGCCCGACCTGGTGAGCTTCTCCGCCGGCGGCAACGACGTGCTGCGCCCGCGGGTGTCGGTCGAGTCGGTCATCGCCCGGCTGGAGGCGACGGTGGAGCAGATCCGGGCCACCGGCGCCGACGTCCTCCTCGTCACCGCCCCCAACCTGGCCTGGATGCCGCTGGTCAACCGGGTGCACCCGCGTCTGGTCGACTACACCGCCCAGCTCTGGGGCGTCGCCCAGCGCACCGGCGCCTTCGTCGTCGACATCTACACCCTGCGCTCGCTGCGCGACCAGCGGATGTACGGCCCCGACCGCATCCACCTCAGCTCCGAGGGCCACGCCCGCGTCGCCGCGCAGGCGCTGTGGACCCTGGGTATGCCGTTCGAGGTGCGCGACTGGACGGTGCCGCTCGACCCCGCCCCGCCGCTGGGGCGCTTCGAGTCGATCCAGGCCAACCGCGAGTGGGTCGCCACGCACCTGCGGCCGTGGATCCGGCGCCGGCTGCGCGGCGAGTCCTCCGGGGACCTGCGCCGCCCGAAGCGGCCGGAGATCGCCCCGGTCGAGCTGGACCTGCCCGCCCCCGGCGAGGAGTAGGTGGACCTCGTCCTCGCGCCCGCCGGCGAGGTGGTGGAGGCCGTCGAGGTCGCCGACGGGCAGGCCGTCCCCACGACCCGTGCCCGCATCCCCCGGGCAGAGCTGGCGGCCTGGGTGTCCGCGCGGCCCGCGAGCACACGGTGGGTCTGGGCGGACAGCTCGGTCGTCTACCCCGAGCTGCTGCGCGCCGGCGTGCGGGTGCGCACCGCGGTGGACCTGCGGCTGGTGCACGCGCTCCTGCGGCGCGCCGCCGCCGTGCGCGGCAGCGAGCTCGCCTCGGCCCCGCCGTCGGCGTGGGACGAGGCCGACCCCGGCGCCGGCGGCCCGCTGCCCGACCGTGGCGCGGCGCTCTTCGAGCTGGCGACGTCGTCGCACCTCGACCTCGACGCCTGCGTGACGGAGCACCTGGCCCAACGACGCTGCCTCGAGCAGGCGGGCGACGGAGGCCGTCTCGCGTTCCTGTGCCACGCCGAGTCCGTCGGTGGCTTGGTCGCGGCCGAGCTCAACCACGTCGGTGTGCCCTTCGCCGCGGACGTGCACGACCGGCTCCTCACCGAGCTGCTGGGCGAGCAGGACCGCTACGGGGGCCGGCCATCGGCGCTCGCCGCGGCCTGCGAGGAGGTCCGCGCCTCGCTCGGCGCCCCTTCGCTCAACCCCGACTCGCAGGTGGACCTCGTCGCGGCGCTGCGCAACGCCGGCCTGCCGGTCACCAGCACCCGCAAGCACGAGCTGCGGGCCCTGGACCACCCCGTCGTCGAGCCGCTGCTGCGCTACAAGCAGCTGAGCCGGCTGCACGCAGCCAACGGCTGGGCCTGGTTGCACACCTGGGTGCGGGACGGCCGGTTCCGCCCCGACTGGGTGCCCGGGGCCGTCGTCACCGGTCGGTGGGCGAGCCGTGGCGGTGGCGCGCTGCAGCTGCCCAGGCAGATCCGCGCCGCCGTGCGGGCCGACCCGGGCTGGCGGCTCGTGGTCGCCGACGCCGCGCAGCTGGAGCCCCGCGTGCTCGCCGGGATGTCGGGCGACCGGCGGATGGCCGCGGCCTCGACCGGGGGCGACCTCTACTCGGCCCTCGTCGACCAGGGCGTGGTGCCGACCCGCCAGCACGCCAAGGTCGCGATGCTCGGGGCGATGTACGGCGCCACCACCGGAGAGGCCGGTGCCCTGATGCCCCGGCTGCAGCGCGCCTATCCGCGGGCGATCGGGCTGGTGGAGGCGGCGGCCCGGGCCGGCGAGCGCGGCGAGCAGGTGCAGACCTGGCTCGGGCGCACCTCGCCGCCCCCCGCGGGCTGGTGGCGTGAGGCGCAGTCCGCGGCCCAGCAGCCGGGCTCCGGCGCGGCGGCGGAGCGACGCGCCCGCCAGGCGGCGCGCGACTGGGGCCGCTTCACCCGCAACTTCGTGGTGCAGGGGACCGCGGCCGAGTGGGCGCTCTGCTGGATGGGGCACCTGCGGCGCACCCTCGCGGAGGACCCGGCGCTCGCCACCTCGGCCGGGCGGCCCGAGCTGGTCTACTTCCTGCACGACGAGGTGATCGTCCACGCCCCGGCCGAGGTGGCGGAGCTGGCGGCCGAGGCGATCCGGGACGCCGCCCGCGCGGCGGGCCGGCTGCTCTTCGGCGATTTCCCGGTCGAGTTCCCGCTCTCGGCCGCGGTCGTGGACTCCTACGACGAGGCCCGCGACTAGCTAGCGGCTGCCCCACTCCCACGGTGGCGTGCCGAGCAGCCCCTGGCCGGCGACCCGCGTCTCGCCGAGGTCCTTCTCCAGCTCGACCAGTCGCAGCGGGGCGACCTCGCCCGGCGGTGGCGGGTCCGCCTCGCGGACGGCGTCGACGTCGGTGCCCGTCGCGACGGCCGCGGCCGCGAGCAGCGCGTCGGAGTGGGTGACCACCACGACCTGCGTCCGGCGGGCCGCCTGCGCCACGAGCCGGCCCAGCGGGGCGACGAGCGAGGGGTGCAGGCTGGTCTCGGGCTCGTTGAGCGCCATCAGCCGCGGCGGCACCGGGGTGAGGAGGGCGGCCAGCCAGAGCAGGTAGCGCAGCGTGCCGTCGGACAGCTCGGCCGCCCGCAGCGGGCGGAGCATCCCGCGCTGGTGCAGCCGGACGTCCATCAGCCCGTCGGTGGAGGCCACCTCCAGCCGCGCGCCGTCGAAGGCGTCGGCGACCGCCTCCTCCAGCTCGCGTCCGCCGTCCTCGGCGATCGTCTGCAGCGCGGCGGCCAGGTCGGACCCGTCCTCGGCCAGCGCCCAGGTGCGGGTGCCGACCTGGGGCCGGCGGACGGGGCTGGCGGCGTCGACCCGGAAGCCGTCGTAGAAGCGCCACGAGCGCAGGGCGTCGCGCACCGCCCACAGCTCCGGCGCGTCGGCCGGGTCGACGACCTCGGTGAGCATGCTGGCCCAGGTCGGCACCCGGACGGGTGCCTGCTCCCAGCGACCCGCGTCGTCCCGCAGCTCGACGGTGGCGTTGCGGCGGCGCGCCACGAGGGTCGCCGGCCGCATCACCGGCCCGGTCCACACCGCCTCGCGCTTGACCTCGGGGTCGCGGTCGAAGGCCGATCCCGACTGCACGGGGATGCCGAGGTCGACCAGGTAGGACAGCTCGTCGCCCCCGACGCCGAGCCGCAGCCCGACCCGGCCCGTGCGCACGGTGCCCTGCACGTCATACCCCCGGCGTGCGGCGCCGAGCGACTCCGGACCGGCCCACAGGACCGAGGGGAGCCCGCCCTCGCGGGCGAGGGAGCCGACGACCCGGCCCGCGCCGCAGTCGGCGAGCAGGCGCAGCGCACGGTAGACGCTGCTCTTGCCCGCACCGTTGGCCCCCGTCACGACGGTCAGGCGGCCGAGCGGCAGCCGCACGTCGCGCAGGGACCGGTATCCGCTGACCGCCACGGTGCTGTACACGGCTCGGAGCCTAGGCCCGGGCGGTGACAGGGGGGGCGCGCCGGGCCCGGGCCCTTCCCGTTCCCCGCGATCGCGTGGCAGATTAGGAGGGACCACCGGGAACGGCCTGTCAGGACGAGGGCGAGGAGGTCAGGCGATGACGGAGCGGAGACTGCCGCCGGTCGAGGTCGCGCCGCTGCAGCGGCACGGGGAGCTGTCGGGGTTCGTGCTCATCGGGCGCTGGCCCGACGACACGCTCGAGTGGGCCGACTTCCTGCTGCTCGCCGTGCAGCTGGCCGCCGTCCCGGGCATGCTGCCGCAGGGCAGCACCGTCTTCCGCGTCGCCGAGGAGGTCCCCGACGGTCCGCCCGAGGGTGCCGTCGGACTCGTCCTCGCCGAGGGCCCGATCCTCGGCGGCGAGCACCTGCGGCCCGGGCGCTTCGCCGACCGGACCCCGCCGGGGCTGGCGGTCCTGCACCCGCCGCGGAGCACCGTCTCCTCGGTGCCCGAGTACGACACCGCCTCCGGGTGCATCCTGCTGCCCGGCGCTCCCGAGCTGGGGCTGGAGCACCGCGCGGCCTGGGTCGAGGTCGACGCCCAGGGGCACATCGCCCGGCTCACCAGCAAGGTGGTCGACGACCCGGGTGCCGACGTCGACACGGCGGCGCTGGCGCTGCTGCTGGCCGCCTGAGCCACGCCCGGCGGCGTCCGTCGCGCTCGACTAGGCTCGGTCGGGTCGCCACCAGGAGGACCCGATGACCGACAGCGTGCCTGACCAGGAGACCGTCGACCTCGCCCACGCGCTCTTCGACCTCGCCCGTCAGGGTGCCACGGCGCGGCTCGCCGCCTACGTCGACGCGGGCGCCCCGGTCGACCTCACCGACCCGGCCGGCAACACCCTCCTCATGCTCGCGGCCTACCACGGGCACGCCGACCTGGTCCGCGAGCTCGCGCGCCGGGGTGCCGACGTCGACCGCCTCAACGACCGCGGCCAGTCGCCGCTGGCGGGTGCGGTCTTCAAGGGCGAGGACGAGGTCGTGGCGGTCCTGCTCGAGGGCGGCGCCGACCCCGACCGGGGCACGCCCACCGCGCGCGAGACGGCCGCGATGTTCGGCCGCCCCCAGCTGCTGGAACGGCCGGAATAGACGCGGCGGGGCTCCTGTTAGTAAAGTTGACATATCAACTACCCAAGAAGGTGAGCCCCATGCAGTTCGGTGTCTTCAGCGTCGGCGACGTCACGCCCGACCCCACCACCGGACGCACGCCCAGCGAGGGCGAGCGGATCGAGGCGATGACCCGCATCGCCCTCAAGGCCGAGGAGGTCGGGCTCGACGTCTTCGCCACCGGCGAGCACCACAACCCGCCCTTCGTCCCGTCCGCGCCGACGACGCACCTCGCGTTCATCGCCGCGCAGACCGAGCGCATCGTGCTCTCGACGTCGACCACCCTGATCACCACCACCGACCCGGTGCGGATCGCGGAGGACTACGCCTTCCTGCAGCACCTCGCCCAGGGCCGCGTCGACCTCATGATGGGCCGCGGCAACACCGGCCCGGTCTACCCGTGGTTCGGCAAGGACATCCGCCAGGGCATCCCGCTCGCGGTCGAGAACTACCACCTGCTGCGCCGCCTGTGGCGCGAGGAGGTCGTCAACTGGCAGGGCAAGTTCCGCACGCCGCTGCAGGGCTTCACCTCCACGCCGCGCCCGCTGGACGGCACCCCGCCGTTCGTGTGGCACGGCTCGATCCGCTCGACCGAGATCGCCGAGCAGGCCGCCTACTACGGCGACGGCTTCTTCCACAACAACATCTTCTGGAACATGGAGCACACCGCGCAGATGGTGAAGCTCTACCGGCGCCGCTTCGAGCACTACCGTCACGGCAGCGCCGACCAGGCGATCGTGGGTCTGGGTGGCCAGGTGTTCATGGCCGGCACGGAGGCCGAGGCCAAGCGGTTCTTCCGGCCCTACTTCGACAACGCCCCGGTCTACGGCCACGGCCCGAGCCTGGAGGAGTTCACCCGGGCCACGCCGCTGACCGTCGGCACGCCCGAGATGGTCATCGAGCGCACGCTGGGCTTCGCCGACGCCGTGGGCGACTACCAGCGCCAGCTCTTCCTCATGGACCACGCCGGTCTGCCGACCGAGGTCGTGCTGGAGCAGCTGGAGATCCTGGGCCGCGAGGTCGTGCCGGTGCTGCGCCGCGAGTTCGAGGCGCGCCGCCCGAGCCACGTCCCGAGCGACCCGCCCACGCACGCCAGCCTGGTCGCCGCCGGTCCCGACGCGCCGCACCACCTGGTCGCGCCGGTCCGGGCCGCGGAGACCGTCGTCACCTCCTGAGCCGTCGGGTGCCGGCCGGGCCGTCCCGGCCGGCACCCCGGCCCTCACTCCACCCCGTCGCACCGCACACCCGATCCCCGAGGGAGCTCACGTCGTGTCCCGCCGCATCGTCGTCATCACTGCCGGACTGTCGCGTCCGTCGTCCACCCGCCTCCTGGCCGACCGCATCGCCGAGGCGGTCGCCGCGCAGGTCGGCGCCCGCGGCGAGAGCGTCGAGACCGAGGTGATCGAGCTGCGCGAGCTGGCCTCCGACCTGGTGACCACCCTCACCACCGGTGGCCTGCCCACCCCGGCCGTGCGTCGCGCCCGCGAGCTGGTCAGCTCGGCCGACGGCGTCGTCGCGGTGACGCCCGTCTTCGCCGCGAGCTACGCCGGCCTGTTCAAGCTGTTCATCGACGTGCTCGACCCCGACTCGCTCACCGGCACGCCGGTCCTCGTCGCCGCCACCGCCGGCACCGCGCGCCACCAGCTGGTCCTCGACCACGCGCTGCGCCCGCTCTTCAGCTATCTGCGCGCCGTGGTGGTGCCGACCGGGGTCTTCGCCGCGACCGAGGACTTCGGCGGCGGCGAGGCCGACGCCCTCACCGCCCGCGTGACGCGCGCCGCGTCCGAGCTCGCGGCGCTGGTCGTCGCCGAGCGCGGAGCGGTCGCGGGCTTCGTCCCGGGCGCCGAGGACCTGCGCCCGCGCCGCCGCTCCGGCAACGACCTCGACGAGGACGTCCCCGACTTCGAGACGCTGCTGGGCGGCCTCGGGCAGTAGCCCTCAGCCCTCGCCCGGCGCAGGGTCGCGCCACATCCTGACCTCGGGCTGCAGCGGGAGCCACCAGCCCTCGAGCTCTCCGCCGGAGAGGTGGTAGGACGGCCGCCCTGCGGTGTAGGCGGACCGGTCGCTCGGATGGCGCACCCCCGGCTCGAGCGTGACCAGGCGCGAGTCGATCTCGTCGCCCTCCTCGTCGTAGCGGTAGACCGCCACCTCGACCTCCGCCTCCACGGAGAGCTGGAGGTCGGGCGCGTAGACGTGCTCCTCGACGAGCTCCTTGACCCAGGCGCGCCCGTAGCCCTCCTCGACCCACCAGCCCTTCAGGTCCCCCTCGGCGAGCCGGATGACGTTGGGCCCGTCCGGGACCTTGCCCCGTCGGTCCCAGGCGAGCTCGACCGGTGCGTCGAGCGAGAGCTCCCGGGTCTCCTGCACGGTCATCGTGCGGTCGGAGATGTGCGCGGCCTTGTCGTCGAGCCGGTAGGCCGCCGTGGTGCGCGGCGTCAGCACGGCCGTGCCCTCGCTCGCGCGCCAGACCGGGAAGTCGGACCGGTAGTCCTGCGCGTGCTGGGCCCAGACGGGATCGTGCGACATCCGGTAGATCATCAGGAACTGCTCCTGGTGGTACCGGTGGTAGGTGTGGGCCAGCTGCCCCTGCCAGATCGAGTAGCGGCTCGCCCACCCGGGGTTGCGGAAGTCCCGGCCCGCCGTCTGCTCCAGGGTGTGCAGCGCGCCGCGCCACAGGCTCTCGGCATCGGCATGGTCGTAGCCGTTCATCATCCAGTAGTCCCAGATGCCGTACATCGACCACATGTGCCCGTTGAGGACCCGCTCGCTGGTCATGACCGGATAGCGGGAGTACTCCTCCAGCCACAGGCGGCCGTCGTCGTCGACGAACGAGCTGAAGTAGCCCTCCCCGTCGGGGGCCTGCAGGAAGGCGGCGAAGGTGCGGTCGGCCGCGTCGCGCCAGCGTTGCTCGCCGGTGATCTCGTGGAGCCGGACGAAGGTCGAGAGCGCCTGGCCCGAGGCCATGCCGGAGGCCCAGGGGGGCGTCAGCACGCCCCGGCCGTTGCGGTGCAGGTCGAACTCGAAGTCGTAGGGGAAGTACCACGCGCCGTCGATCTCGTGGCGGCGGTCGACGATGCGCTGGGCGTTCTTCTCGGCCATCTCCAGGTAGGCCCGCTCGCCCGTCAGCCGGTAGGACTCCATCAGCTTCAGGGCGTACTGCGCCTGGGCGACCGGATGGTCGTAGGTCTGGCCGTCCCAGGTGGCGACGAAGACGCGGACGCCCTCCTCGTCGACGTCGCCGGTCCCCAGCTCGGTGATCACGCCGTCCTGGTAGGGCCGCAGCCCGTCGGGGATCGGCTGCGGCTCGCGCTCCGACGCCGTGTAGCCGGCGATCCGCTCGCGCGGGGCGTCGACCGGCCTGGGCGTCCTGGTCTCGGCTGACGCCGAGGGCGACGGCTCCTGGGTGGCCGGGGCGGTCTCCGCCGCCGTCTCCCGGGACGCCGTCGACGGGTCCTGCCCCCGGTCGCCGAGCAGCGCGGCGGTCCCGGTGGCACCGGCCGCGAGCAGCACCGCGGCCGTGCCGGTCGCCAGCACGCGCCGGCGCCGCATCACGCGCGCCCGCGCCTCCGCCCTGGTCCCTGCCACCGCTCAATCTCACCACACGGCAGGGAGGCCGCGGGACCGCGCCGTCGGCCTACCCTGTCCCGGTGGACTACGACACCAGGGTGGGCTGCTACGCGTGGATCGAGCAGGACGGCAGGGTCCTCCTGCCGCACTGGAGCGAGACGCGGCACGACGGTCGCGTCGTCGGCGGATGGACCCTGCCCGGCGGCGGCATGGAGCTCGGCGAGACCCCGGAGGAGACCTGCCTGCGCGAGGTCCACGAGGAGACCGGTCTGAGCGTCGAGCTCGAGGGTCTGCTCGGCGTCCGCAACCACTGGATCCCGCCCGCCGACCGCCTCAGCTTCTCGCCGCAGGGCCTGTCCCTGCAGGGGCTTCAGGTCGTCTACCTCGCCCGGGTCACCGGCGGCACCCTCACCGTCGAGGTCGACGGCAGCACCGACGACGTCCGCTGGGTCGAGCTCGACCGGCTCGCGGAGCTGGACGCCGTCACCCTGGTGCACGCCGCGGCGGAGTGGGCGGCCGCCCGCTAGGTCACCGGTCGGTGCCGATCCCGGCCGCCCGGTCCAGCCGCTGCAGCAGGTCGTGCGCGGCCAGCTCGACCGCCTTGTGCCGCCACTGCGCGGCCCGGAAGACGCAGGCGATCAGCGCCGAGCGGTGCACCCGGCGGAAGTCGCCGTGGACGAAGGCGTAGCGGCCCTTGGTGCCGTCGGTGGCGCCCACCGTCAGGCCCAGGTGCCACGCGGCGTAGTCCTCCATGGGGTGCCTCTCGAGGTAGGCGTTCTCCGCGGCGGCGTCCGGCTGCCGTTCCGACCACTCGGAGTCGAGGACGTACTGCCGCGCGTCGATGAGCTCGCGGCAGCGCGCGACTCCTGCCCCGTGCACCTCGTAGGTCGCCATGGCGCCATCGTGCCGCGACCAGGGCCGGCTGTCGCCCCGCACCGGCCAGGTTCGTGGGCGACACTGTCGGGATGACCGAGGCACCACGGCGAGGGCGCTCCTGCGGCGGCGTGCTCGGCACGCTGGTCGTGGTGGGCTCCGTCATCGTGGGCACGGTCGTGCTCTCGCCCACGCTCGCCCTCACCGACCTGCGCGACGTCGTCATCGACCCGGTCGTCGGCGTCCCGGGGTCCGGCGGCGACGGCTGGACCTACATGGCCACCACCCCGCGGGGCGCCCCGATCACCTGGCCCTGCGAGGGCACCGTGCCGATCGAGGTCAACCCGCAGGGCGCTCCGGAGGGCTACGAGGGCCTCGTCGCCTCCGCGGTCTCCCGCGTCTCGGAGGCGAGCGGCTTCGCCCTCGAGGTCGTCGGCGAGACCGACGACCGGACCTATCGCGACCGGGACGCCGGCCCGGTCCTCCTCATGTGGGCCGACGAGGAGGAGGTGCCCGAGCTCGTTGGAGCCACGGCCGGCATCGGCGGCTCGACCTACGTGCAGGGTCCTGGCGGGGGCGGGCACTCCGTCGGCGGCATGGTCGTGATCGACACCGACGTGCCCGGCGGCTTCTTCCGACGCACCGACCCCGAGCCGGTCCTCGTCCACGAGCTGCTGCACGTGCTCGGCCTGGGGCACAGCGACGACCCGCGACAGCTCATGGCGCCGGAGCACTCCGGGCAGGACGACCTCGGGGAGGGCGACCTCGCCGGGCTGGCGGCGCTGCGCGAGGCCGCCTGCTCCTAGGCGCCGGCCGGATCTGGGTCGCCGCGAGACGTCCGTCAGGCCAGGTCGGCCCAGGCGTCGAGCACCCGCTGCAGCTCACCGGCGTGCCGGGGCGGCACGTAGGCGAGCGACACCCGCTGCCCGTGCCGGACCAGCGCGGGACGCAGGGTCGGCCCCGCCACGGCCTCGGCGATCTCGCGCAGCACCAGCGGGTCGACACGGTCGCCGTCGAGCCTCGGGTGGATCTCCCGCGTCACCCCGTCGAAGGTGAAGCGCAGGATCCACCGGCCCCGCGGCTGGTCGACCCCGCCGCTGACCTCCTCCAGCAGGTCCGCCGTGCCGGCGGTCCCCGCGAGGCGGCGCAGCAGGTGCGGGTAGGAGTCGGGCCCGACCACGTGCTCGAGGTCGATCGTCGTCACCCGGGGGTGGGACGTGAGGCCGTCGCCGTCGCGGCTCAGGCAGTGGAGGGCGGCCACGTAGGGGTGCCGCCGCAGCAGCAGGGCGGCGTCACGGTCGGCCTCGATGTCGGCGACCGTCACGCCCTGCGGCTCCAGCCCGAGCCGGGTGAGCGTGGCGACCTGCTCGGCCACCGAGGGGGGCGTCGGCGGGGGCACCCTGGTCGGGGGCTCCGCGCTGCCGTCGCTGCGTCGCTGGAACACTTCTGCGAGTCCCATGCCCTCAGCCTGCCACCGGGGGCCGGGCGGCACAACGGTCCGCGGCCCCGCGCGCCGGCGAGATGCGACATACCCGGTCGTGCGCGGGGCGCACCACGCCCCCGGCGGACACAATGACCCGGTGAGCACCATCGTCTTCCTCCACGCCCACCCCGACGACGAGGCGTCCCAGACCGCCGGCACGATGCGCCTGGCGGTCGACGCCGGCCACCGCGTCGTGTGCGTCTACGCGACCAACGGCGACCACGGCTCGGTGCCCGCCGACCTGGCCGAGGGCGAGACCGTCGTGGACCGCCGGCGGGCCGAGGCCGAGGCGTCCGCGCAGGTGCTCGGGACCGCGCGCGTCTCCTGGCTCGGCTACGCCGACTCGGGCATGACCGGCTGGGAGCAGAACGGCCACGAGCAGTCCTTCCACGGCGCCGACACCGAGGAGGCCGCCGGTCGGCTGGCGGCGGTCCTCGACGAGGAGGATGCCGACGTGCTCGTCGGCTACGACTGGCACGGCGGCTACGGGCACCCCGACCACGTCAAGGTGCACGCGGTCGTGCACCGGGCGGCCGAGCTCGCGGCCCGCCGTCCGCGGCTGCTCGAGGCGACGATGAACCGCGACGAGATGCGGCGGCAGTACCTCGCGGCGAAGGAGGCGGGTCTCGTGGTCGACGGGGCCGACTGGGACCCCGACGCGCCCGCCGACGACGGCAACCCCTTCGGCTCGCCGGAGGCCGAGATCCACTGGCGGGTCGACGTGCGACCGGTGATCGACGTCAAGCGCCGGGCGCTCGCGTGCCACGCCTCGCAGGAGGACGTGGGGTGGATGCTCGGCATGGGCGAGGAGGAGTTCGCGGGGGCGTTCGGCACGGAGTGGTACATCGAGCCCGGCCTGCCCGCCGGGATGACGGTCGGGCACCCGCTGGGCTGACGCCCGGCGGGTGCCCGGGACCCGTCTAGTGCTCCTGCAGCTGGGCGAGGAAGGCCTGCCCGCGCTCGCTGGTCGGCGAGTCCAGCACCTGCTCCGGGGGCCCCTGCTCGGCGATGCCGCCGTCGGCGAGGAGCACGACCCGGTCGGCCGCCCTCCGGGCGAAGCGCATCTCGTGCGTGACGACCATCATCGTCATGCCCTCCTCCGCGAGCGTGCGCATGACGTCGAGCACCTCGCCCACGAGCTCCGGGTCGAGCGCCGACGTCGGCTCGTCGAAGAGCATGACGGCCGGGTCCATGGCCAGCGCGCGGGCGATCGCGACGCGCTGCTGCTGGCCGCCGGAGAGGTTGTCGGGATACGCCTTGGCCTTGTGCGCCAGCCCGACCCGCTCAAGCAGCTCGGCGCCACGGGTGGTCGCCTCGTCCTTGGAGCGCCCCAGCACCTCGCGCTGGGCGACGGTCAGGTTGTCCATGACGGTCATGTGCGGGAAGAGGTTGAACGACTGGAAGACCATGCCGATCCGCGAGCGGAGCCGGTTGAGCCCCTTCTCGCCGTAGGAGAGCTGCTCGCCGGCGACCTCGATGGTGCCCTCGGAGATGCGCTCCAGGCCGTTGACGCAGCGCAGCAGCGTGCTCTTGCCGGCGCCCGAGGGGCCGATCAGCGTGACGACCTCGCCCTCGGCGACGTCGAGGTCGACGCCGTCGAGCACGGTCGCGCTGCCGTAGCGCTTGACGATGCCGCGCATCGAGACGAGGGGACCGCCCTGTCCGTGGGAGGTGCTCATGCGGTCCTCGCTCCTTCCTGCTCGGACTGGGGGCCCTTCGTGATGTCGGCCTCGGGCCGGCGGTGCGCGCTCAGCCGGTGCTCGAGCCAGGAGACGAGCGCGGTGAGCGCCAGGACGATCACGAGGTAGTAGATCGCCACCACGATGTAGGACGTCAGCGGCTCGTAGGTGGTCGCCGCCATGTTGCGCGAGGTCTGGAACAGCTCGGTCATCCCGATGAACGAGACGAGCGAGGAGTCCTTCACCGCGATGATGTACTGGTTGCCCAGCACCGGCAGCGTGGTGCGCAGCGCCAGCGGCGCCTGCACCCGCTTGAGCGTCTTGGCCCGCGACATGCCGAGCGACCGCGACGCCTCCACCAGACCCTTCGGCACCGCCTGGAATCCCGAGCGGATGATCTCGGCGATGTAGGCGGAGTTGTGGAAGGCCAGCGCCAGCGCCCCCGCCCAGAACGCCTCGAGGGTGACGACGGCCGTCAGGCCGAAGTAGATGATGAAGATCTGCGTGATGAGCGGCGTGCCGCGCACCAGGCCGATGTATGCCGTCGCGAGCCACCGCAGCGGACGCACCCTGCTCATGGCCATGGCGGCGACGAGCGCGCCGCCGACCATGGCCAGGACGAGCGCGGCGGCCGTCAGCCGCAGCGTGACCCAGGTGGCCTCGATGAACAGCGGTGAGTACTCCGCGAAGAGCTCGAGGAAGGTGGACACCGCCGGACCTCAGCCCTCGCTGGTGGTGGCCGAGTCGTCGGTGGAGCCGGCCCCGTCGCCCTCGAGCGAGGAGATGTCCTTGCCGAAGTACTTCTCCGAGATCTCGGCGTAGGTGCCGTTCTCCTTGATGGTCGCCAGCGCCTCGTCGAGCGCCTCGACCAGGGCGGTGTTGCCCTCCTCGACCGCGAAGGCGGGCTCCTCGGTGAAGACCGGGTCGCCGCACTCCACGAGGTCGAGCCCGGACTCCTGGATCTGGTAGAGGCCGACGTTGCGGTCGGTCATCGCGGCGTCGAGGCGGCCGGTGGCGACGTCCTGCAGGGCGGTGACGTCGGAGGTGAAGGTGCGGATCTCGCCGACCCAGTCGCCGCCGTTCTCGGTCAGCCAGTCCTGGTAGGTCGTGCCGCTGGCGACGCCGATGATCGGGGAGTCCAGCTGGCTGATGTCGGTGCAGTCGGTGCCCGGGGCGACGAAGGCCTGGGCGCCGGAGACGTAGTAGCTCTCGGTGAAGTCGACCTGCTTGTCGCGCTCCTCGGTCGGGGTCATCGAGGCGATGAGCACGTCGTAGCGGTTGGACTTCAGACCCTGGATGAGGGTGTCGAAGGCACCGGTCTGGGCGTCGACCTCCAGGCCCAGCTCCTCGGCGACGGCGACGCCGATGTCGTGGTCGAAGCCGGTGAGGGTGTTGCCCTCGAAGTAGCTGAACGGCTGGAACTCGCCGCTCATCGCCACGACGAGCGTGCCGTCGGTGTCGAGGCCGAGCGCGTTGTCGCCCGACCCTCCGTCGCCGCAGGCGGCGAGGAGCATCGTCGCGACGGCGCCGAGCGTGACGGCGGCCGCGCGGGTGCTGCGGGGGGTTCTGGACATGGGGCCTCTCCTCGGGTCGTCCTGGGGGTTGGTCTCGTGCCAACGTAGCCAGGACCGCCCGGGCTGTCGCCCCGTGACGACCCCAGGGCCGCGGTTTTGCTACGCGCGCGCGCCTTGGGCAGTGGGTCGGGACGGGGATGGACCCGTCCCGACCGTTATCGGATCGTTATCGCCCCGGTCGTGCTCAGCCGTCGTGGACGTGCCGACGGAACCACTCCAGGCTGGCGGCCCACGGGCCGGAGCGGTCGGCCAGGTCCGGCAGCAGCGGGGTCAGCTCGGCGGAGAAGCTCTCGCTGGCCTCGCGGGGCAGCAGCGAGGGCAGGTTGTCGATCGCGATGACGTCGAGCGGGTGCTCGTCGGTGCCGAAGCGGCGCACCGGCTCGTCCCACGTGGTGATCGCGGTGTTGAGCGGGATGAGGTTGGCCGCGGAGGTGACGTCGCAGGTCACGTCGCCGACCACCCGCAGCCGGCGGGGCGGGTCGACGTCCTCGGGGCGCACGAAGGGCTCCTGCCCGTCGGAGCCGGAGCTGACGACGCAGTTGACGAGGATCTCGTGGTCGAGCATCGCGGCGCGGTCGAGCTCGGCGGTGTCGGCGCGGTCCCAGCGGGTGACCGCGCAGCCCGCCACCCCCAGGGCCTCCGTGGCGCCGGTGCCGGACCGGCCGCGCGAGCCGATGACGAGGGCGCGCTCGGGGGTGCCCGGGGTGCTCTCGCGCAGCCGGGCGTCGAGGGCGTCGCGGGTCATCGGCTCCACGGGGCCGGTCAGCAGACCGCGGGCGTGCAGCACCGCGAGCGCGGCCCCGACGTAGCCGGCCCAGAAGCCGAAGGCGACGACGCGCTTGCCGCCGACCGTGAGGTACTCGACGTCGAGCAGCTCGCCCCCGCCGCGGCGGAAGCGCTCGAGCACCTCCTCGGCACCCTCCTGGCCCTTGTAGGCGTGGGCGAAGAAGACGTGCGTGTGCCGCAGGTCGGCCGGGTGGTCGGGCAGCTCCTTGATGCCGACCACGACCGCCCCGTCGGGGGCGTTCTCCCAGGAGCCGGCGGGCGCGGTGCGGCAGCCCACGGCGACGTACTCCTCGATCGGGACGACGCGCGTCGGGGACTCCTCGACGGTCACCTCGAAGCCGTCCGCGATGAGGCGCGCGGCGTCCGCGGGGACGATGGGCACGCGCTGCTCGGTGGGGCGGGCCTCGGCACGGATCCACAGATGGGGTCGGGTCATGGACCAAGGGTATGGAGTGTCGGGGCCGTGCCGCATAGTGTCCGGCCATGGGGTTGTTCGAGTCGGCCGCGAGGAAGCGGCGCGCGGCGGAGCTCGCGCGCCGGCTCGCCGAGCTCGACGAGTGGGACCGTCGCTACGGTCTCGGCGGGGCGCCGCCCGGCCACCCCGCGGCGCGCCCCGACACCGGCTGGCGCGTGCACTCGACCGACGGCCTCCCGCCGCTGCGGGCGCTCGACCCCGTCCGGCCGGTCCCGGCCCCGCGCCGCCGTCGGGGCGGCTCGACCCTGGTGGTCCTCGTCGTCGCGCTCGTCGCCGCCGTGATCGCCTTCCCGACCCAGGCCACAGAGGTGCGCTCCTGGGCCACCGCGGCCGGCCGCTCCGTGCTCGGGATGCCGGCGACGGAGAGCGCGGCCGGTGGCGGGACGCGCTGGGGCGACGGTCTCGGCGAGGTCGTGCAGCGCTGGTCCCCGCCACCCGGCGCGGGGCTGCGGGGCTGGGAGCCGCCCCGGGGCGAGCGCGTCCTCCCCACCGTCGACCCGGGCACCAGCGACGCCTACGCCTACCTCCAGACCCAGCCGGGCGGCGACGACCCGGTCGGCTTCTCCCCGTGCGGCCCGGTCGAGGTCGTCGTCAACCCCGAGGGCGCGCCCGACGGGTGGACCGAGCTGGTCCGGGGGTCCCTGGACCGCGTGGGTGCAGCCTCGGGCCTGGCGCTCGACCTCGTGGGCGAGTCCGACGAGGTCTGGTCCGAGGAGCCGCGCGAGCTGGGGTCGCCGGTGCTGGTCTCGTGGTCGGACGCCGACGCCGTGCCGCAGCTGGCCGGCCAGGCCGCCGGGCTCGGTGGCCCGACGACCGTCGAGGGCCCCGACCGCCGGGTCTGGCACGCCAGCGGCCAGGTCGTCCTGGACCGCGACGACCTCGCACGCCCCGAGCAGCACGCGGCGGTCCTCGACCACGAGCTGGCCCACGTGCTCGGGCTCGGCCACGTCGACGACATCGGCCAGCTCATGGCACCGGTCAACACCACGGGCCGCATCGGCTTCGGGCCGGGCGACCTCGCAGGCCTGGCGCGGATCGGCGCGATCGGCTGCCCCGGCGACGCCTGAGCGGCCCTCGCCCCGCGGACGGAAGGGCCCGTCAGTCCAGCGCCGACCGCATCCGGCGCACGGCCTCGGTCATCAGCTCCTCGCTGGTGCCGATGTTGAGCCGCGCGAAGCCCGCGCCGCCGGAGCCGAAGGCCGGTCCGGGCGACAGCATCACCCTGCCGCGCTCGAGGAAGACCCTGGCCGGGTCGTCGCCGAGCCCGAGCTCGCGGCAGTCGAGCCACGCCAGGTAGGACGCCGAGCCCGGTGCGTAGCGCACCTGCGGCAGCTCGCGCTCCAGCAGGTCGGCCAGCTGCGCCGTGCGCTCCTCGAGGGCGGTGCGCACCGTGTCCAGCCACTCAAGCCCGTCGGTGTAGGCGGCCTCCGCGGCGTACTGGCCCAGGATCGAGGGCGCCCAGTCGACCTCGGCGGGGATGTCGGCGGGCCAGCGACCGGGGACGGCCGTGACACCGAGGGCGAGCTTGAGGCCGGCGGTGTTCCAGGCCTTGGACGGCGAGTGCAGCGCGATGCCGACCTGGCGGGCGGCGTCGGAGACGGTCAGCCACGGCACGAAGCGCGGCCCACCCGGGTGCACGAGCGGGGCGTGGATCTCGTCGGCGACCACGACGGCGTCGTGCGCGAGCGCCAGCTCGGCCAGCGCGGCGAGGTCCTCGCGCGGGTAGACGTGGCCCAGCGGGTTGTGCGGGCTGCAGAGCAGCACGACGCGCGTGCCCTCGGCGAGCGCGTGCTCCATACCCTCCAGGTCGAGACGTCCGCCGGAGGCGACGTCGAGCATCGGCACCTCGTGCGCCTCCAGGCCGAGGGAGCGCAGCCACGGGTAGAAGGACAGGTAGACCGGCGGGTTGAGGACCACCCGGTCGCCCGGGCGGGTCAGCGAGCGCAGCACCTCCTTGACGCCGTGGCCCACGTCGGCGAAGAGCCGGGTCTGCCCGCCGGTGCCCTCCGTCTCCCAGTCCCAGACGTCGCGGGCGAAGCCGGCGAAGGCGCGCGCGACCGGCGCCGGGTCGCCCGCGTAGCCGAAGTCGGAGCGCCGCACCGCCAGCTGCAGCGCCTCCGCGATCGCGGGCGCGGTGCGCACGTCCATCTCGGCCGTCCACGCGGGGAGCACCCCGTCGGGGACGCGGCTCCACTTCGCCGAGCGGTGCTCGAGCATGTCGTCCAGGGTCAGGTCGAACGGCGCGGTCATGGGTTCAGGGTGTCAGCATGCCTGCGGCACAGCAGGATGGGGGTATGGCGTCGCGCACCTGGACCTTCACCGGCCACATCCTGGGGGTGGGCACGGCCGGGGGAGTGCGGCTGGTCGTGGGCACCTGGGACGACTCGCCGCTGGGCGCCTTCGCCGACGTCATGGTCGAGAAGGTGGACGGCCACCGGATGCTCCTGGCCCCGAGCGAGCAGGTCGCCGAGTTCGTGTCCTCGACCTACTCCTTCGACGAGACGCGGATCGAGCCGGTCTTCGTCCTGCGCACGCCCAGGCGGCTGGAGGTGCGGACGCGCTCGCTGCGGCTCGACGCCGAGCTGGGGAGGCGCACGGTGCTGGGCCGCCTGCTGCGGCTGCTGCCGCGCCCGCTGGCGGCGCACCCGGTCGTCTCGACGGTCACCGACCCGGTCGCGCGGGTGGTCCTGCCCGGCGTGCGGACCCGCGGCACCGCCGGCAACGGCCGGCGGGAGTACTACGGCGCCACCGACGTGCGCGCGGTGACCGACGCGACCGCCACCCTCGACGGGGTGCGGCTCGGGGCGCTGGCCCCGGTGGACCCTCCGACGCGCTTCGGCTTCTCCTCCACCCCGCGCACGCCGAGCCTGACGCGGGTGGTGACCACAGTCGTCGAGCCGGGCTGACCCAGGGGCCGCCCGGCCCGACGACGGAGGAGATCAGGCCACGCGGGTCTTCGGTGCGTGCTCGGCGGTCTTGCCCGGGTCGCGCTCGACGACGCCCCCGAGGACCTCGTCGATCTTGGCCATGAGGTCGGCGTCGAGCGTGACGCCCGCGGCCTTGACGTTGTCCTCGACCTGCTCGGGGCGCGAGGCGCCGACCAGGGCGGCGGCGACGTTGGGGTTCTGCAGCACCCAGGCGATGGACAGCTGCGGCATCGTCAGGCCGGCCTCCTGCGCCAGCGGCTTGAGCTCCTGCACGGCGGTGAGCACCTCGTCGCGCAGGAAGCCCTGCATGCCCCTGCCCATCTTCTCGTCGGCGGCGCGACCCTCGGTCGGCTGCTGGCCCGGCAGGTACTTGCCCGAGAGCACGCCCTGGGCCATCGGGCTCCACACGATCTGGGAGATGCCGAGCTCCTCGCAGGCCGGGACGACCTCGGGCTCGATGACCCGCCAGAGCATGGAGTACTGCGGCTGGGAGGAGATGAGCTGGAAGCCCAGCTCGGTGGCCAGCCGGTGCCCCTCGCGGATCTGGTCGGCGGTCCACTCCGAGACGCCGATGTAGAGGGCCTTGCCTTGGCGCACGATGTCGGCGAAGGCCTGCATCGTCTCCTCGAGCGGGGTCTCGGTGTCGTAGCGGTGCGCCTGGTAGAGGTCGACGTAGTCGGTCTGCAGCCGCTTGAGCGAGCCGTTGATCGACTCCATGACGTGCTTGCGCGAGAGGCCGGTGTCGTTCTTGCCGCCCGGGCCGGTCGGCCAGTAGACCTTGGTGAAGATCTCCAGGCTCTCGCGGCGCTCGCCCTTGAGGGCCTCGCCGAGCACCGTCTCGGCGCGGGTGTTGGCGTAGACGTCGGCGGTGTCGAAGCTCGACACCCCCGCGTCGAGGGCGGCCCGCACGCACCGGTGCGCGACCTCGTTCTCCACCTGGGACCCGTGGGTCAACCAGTTGCCGTAGGTGATCTCGCTGATCTTCAGTCCGCTGTTGCCGAGGTGTCGAAACTCCATCCCGCAACAGTAGGTCGGGCCCCGCACGCCGTGGCGGCCGGGCGGTTACGGTGGGAGGTATGACGAACCAGCCCGGTGGACAGCAGGGTCCGGAGTGGGCCGGCCCCAGCGAGCTCGGCTACCCGACGGAGCCGACGCCGCCCCCGCCGCCGCTGCCCACGCCCGGCAGCGCCGGGACGGGCACCGGCATGCCCGAGGTGGTGCCGCTCGCCGGCGAGGTGCTGCCGCCCTACCGCGCGGGTGCCGCCCAGCCGCCGGCCCGGATCGAGAAGACCGACCCGCTCGTCGCCTTCCTCGGCGACATCGTGCGCACCGGTCGCTGGCAGGCCGCCCGCAAGACCAACGCGCTGCAGCTCATGGGCGACCTCAAGCTCGACCTGCGCGAGGTCATCCAGCCGGGCGAGACGCTCGAGGTCGAGACCTGGTCGCTCATGGGCGACGTCAAGATCGTCGTGCCGCCGGGCACCGAGGTGGTCGTCAGCGGCGGCACGCTGCTCGGCGACGTCAAGACCGAGACCGACCCGCGTCACCAGACGGCGCCCACCGGCGCGCGGCTGGTCGTGCGCGGCTACACGCTCATGGGCGACGTCATCGTGCGCGAGATGGGCCCCGACGCCGGAAAGCCGCCGCGCGGCTGGCGCTGGGTGTCGCCGAAGCACTGACCCTCCGCGGCGTCGCGGTCGAGCCACAGCGGCACGACCGCGAGGAGGCCGAAGAGCGCGATGCCGGCGAGGACGGCGAGGTCGAGCAGGAGCTGGAAGATCGTCATGCCCCTACCGTCGTCCCGACCACCCGCGCCGCGGATCCACCCGGGGTCTGCACCTGCGGGTGGGCACGTCATACCGGGGGCGCGGTCGGCGCGCCCTGCGTAGCATCCGGGCATGCCGGTGCGCTCCCTGCTCGCCCTCAACGTCGCCGCGCCGACGCGCGAGCGGGCGCGCGGGGTCCTCGAGCTGCTGTGGCCCGACGAGGACGACGTCTGGGTGCTCACCGAGACCTCGGGTGGGGAGGGGACCCGGCTGCTCGCGCAGGTATGCCGTGCCGCCGGGCATGGCGTGCACGTCACCGACCGGGCCTCGGCCGGGGGCCGGGGGGTCATGGTCGTGACGCGACGGCCGGACCTGGTCGCGGAGGTCGAGGAGCTGCCGGGGCCGTCCGTGCTGCCGGGACGGGTGCTGCCGCTGCGCGTGACCGACGGGGGTGGTGAGGTGCTGCGGGTGCTCGGCGTCTACGGGGCTGCCAGCGACCCGGTCCGCTACTCCTCGGCCACGCAGCGGCGGCGGAAGCGGGAGTGGCTGGCGGCCCTCGACGCGTGGCTGCCGGCCTGGCGTTCGGTGGATCCTGACGCGCCGGGCGTCGTGGTCGGGGACCTCAATCTCGTCGACCCGCTGCACGACGACCCGCTCCCGCACGTCCTGCTCGAGGAGACGGAGCTGCTGGCCGGGCTGGAGGGGCGGCACGGCCTGGTCGACGCCTTCCGGCTCCGGCACCCGGCCTCGACCGAGGTCAGCTGGGTCGACCACAGCGGGGTCGGCTGCCGCTACGACCACGCCTTCGTCACACCCGACCTGGTGCCGCGCGTCGTGGCCTGCGACCTGCACCAGGCTCCGCGCGAGGCCGGGCTGACCGACCACGCGGCGCTGCGGCTGGTGCTCGAGGGCTGAGCGACGCGCCGGTGGCGTCGCCCTGGGCGTCGGTCCAGCGGGCGGGCGGCTTCGGCGCGCGGGCCGTGCGGACACTCCATACCGTCGAGAGGGACCCCGCACCCCGACCGCAGGAGCTCGCCATGTCCCGTCCCGACCTGACCTCGATCCCGGCCCAGGAGCAGACGTGGCCGGGCACCGTCGCCGAGCTCGACCCGGCGCCCGACCACGGCGAGGAGTCGTGGACCGGGCGCGACCGGCTGACCGGGAAGCGCGCGCTCATCACGGGCGGTGACTCGGGCATCGGCCGGGCGGTGGCGCTGACCTTCGCCAAGGAGGGCGCCTCCGTCGCCGTCGCGCACCTTCCCGAGGAGGCCGAGGACGCGCAGCGCACCAAGGAACTGGTCGAGGAGGCGGGCGGCAGCTGCACGCTCTTCCCCGTCGACCTGCGCGGCTACGACGCCAACCGGCAGCTCGCGCAGGACGCGGTCGCGGCGCTCGGCGGGCTCGACGTCCTCGTCGCCAACGCGGCCTACCAGATGACCCACGACCACCTCGAGGAGTTCCCGCCGGAGCAGGTCGAGCGCACCTTCGCGACCAACGTCTTCTCGCCCTTCTGGCTGGTGCGCGAGCTGGCCGGGGAGCTGGAGAAGAGCGGCGGCTGCGTCGTCGTCACCACCTCGGTCCAGGCCTACTCGCCCTCGGACCACCTGCTCGACTACGCCGCGACCAAGGCGGCGCTCAACAACCTCGTCGTCAACCTCGCCGCCGAGCTCGGCCCGCGCGGCGTCCGGGTCAACGCGGTCGCGCCCGGCCCGATCTGGACCCCGCTCATCCCGTCCACCATGGCGCCCGACAAGGTCGAGGGCTTCGGCTCCGACGTGCCGCTCGGGCGGGCCGGGCACCCGGTCGAGGTCGCGGCGGCCTACGTCTTCCTCGCCTCCGACGAGGCGAGCTACGTCTCGGGCACGGTGCTCGGGGTGACGGGCGGCAAGCCGGTCTTCTGAGGCGGGCGGGTAGGCGCCGGCGTTCGGTGTCGACCCCGGGGTCGTCGGCAGCGGCCCGGTGGCCCGGTACCCGGTGGGAATGCTCCGCCAGGTCGCAGCGTTGTGACGGCCCCCACGACAGGAGGACACCGATGCCCGCTTCCCTGCCCGCCGATCCCACTTCCTCGCCCGCCGACGTCACCGGCTCGACCGGTCCGGCCGCGGGGCCCCCGCCGCTCGCCGAGCAGCACGCCCGCCTTGTCGGGCTCGGCCTCGACGTGCCGCCGCTGCCGGACGGGCTCGCGGGCGACCTCCTCGTCGTCTCCCCGCGGCTGGTCCCGCTGGCCGAGCTCGTGCCGCTGCTCCGGCTCGGCGACAAGCCCGGTTTCGTCGTCGAGGATCTGACCGACCTGGCGGAGTTCGGCCCGGTCGAGGGCGTCGACGTGCCCGACGCCGACCTCTACGCGGTGATCGACCCGCAGCGCGGCGACGAGTACGCCAACCGCAGCCCGAACGACGTCGACCCCGAGATCGCCGCCCGTGGCCGCAGCCGGATGACCGCGGCCGAGGGCGTGGCCTGGGCCCTGCAGGTGCCCGAGGTGCTCGAGCGCAACCGGTGCTTCATGACGACCGGCTCGCGCAGGCCCGGCCGTCGCCCCGGCACGCTCGACAGCCGCGTCCCCGCGCTCTGGATCAGCAACGGCACCGGCCGCGACGGCCGCGACCGCAGGGGAGCCCCCAAGCTCGGCTGGTGCTGGGCCGGCAATCACCACACCTGGCTCGGGATCGCGTCCGTGGCCGGCCGCGCCGGCTGACGGCAGACCTCTCGGTGAGTGCGTTCGGCAGCTGAGGACGTCAGGCCCGGATCACGACCGCTGCGAGTGCACCGCATACGTCGACGATCTCCACTTCTTAGGATCTGGCGACACAACCGGTGCACTCGCAGGGAAGGCATGGAGCGGCCCGGCCGCCCCCCGCACGTCACCAACCTGTCAGCGCCGGACCTCCGCCGGCAGCCCCGCCTGGGCGAACGCCTCCTCGGAGAAGAAGCCCACGACCGACGTCACGACCCCGTCGACGATGTCGAGCACGACGAGCTGGAAGGGGCGGTGGACGCCGTCCTCGCCGCGGAAGTACATCCCCGCCGCGGGCTGGCCGTTGGAGACCGTCGGCAGCATGAGCAGGTCGCGCGGTCCCGAGGCCGGGCACTGCGTCGAGATGAGGTCGGCGATCGCCTGGCGGCCCAGGTAGTAGCGGTCGAAGGGCGGCATCTGCCACTGCGCCTGGTCGGCCATCACCGCGACGACCGCGGGCACGTCATACCTCTCCAAGGCCTCGCAGAAGGCGGCGAAGACCGCCCGCTCGTCCTCGGTGAGCTCGTGCACCCGGCGGCCGGCGCGGCTGACCCCGTCGCCGAGCGTCGCGCGGGCGCGCTGGAGCGCGGAGTTGGCGGCGGCGACCGAGCAGCCCAGCGCCTCGGCGGTCTCGGCCGCGGAGAGCTGGAGCACGTCGCGCAGCACGAGGGCGGCGCGCTGGCGCGGCGGCAGGTCCTGCAGCGCCGCGACGACCGCGAGCTGCACGCCCTCGCTGGCGACGGCCGCGTCGGCCGGGTCCGGCTGCGCCTCGCCCCAGACCAGCCGGTCGGGCAGCGGCTCGAGCCAGTCGCGGGAGCGGTCCTCCACGACCGGGACGCGCGGGTCGCCGGGGGGCTGGCCGAGCCCGCTCGGCAGCGGCCGCCTCGACTGCCGCTTGAGCGCGGTCAGGCAGGTGTTGGTGGCGATCGTGTACATCCAGGTGCGCACCGAGGAGCGGCCCTCGAAGGAGTGGAAGGCCTTCCAGGCACGCAGGTAGGTCTCCTGCACCATGTCCTCCGCCTCGCCCGCGGAGCCCAGCATCCGGTAGCAGTGCGCGAGCAGCTCGCCGCGCAGCGGCGCGGTCAGCTCCTCGAACGTGCCGTCGGTCGCGGCGGTGGTGGTGGGGTGCTCGGCGACGGTCATCGCATCTCCTCATCGAGTCGGGGCACGACCCCTCCGGCTCTCGTGCCGTTCTCCACCCTCGCACCGGCCCCGTCCGCCGCGCCACCCCTGAGGGGGTCGGGATCCATCCACATCACCTCCCAGACGTGGCCGTCGAGGTCGCTGTAGGAGCGCCCGTAGAGAAAGCCCAGGTCCGAACGCCGCACGTCCCGGCCGCCGGCGAGCACCGCGCGGTCGACGAGCGCGTCGACCTGCTCCCGCGAGTCGGCGGTCAGGCATAGCACCGACTCCACCGCCCCGGGCGGCGCGGTCGGCTGGTCGTGGAAGCCCGCGAAGAGGTCGGCCCGCAGCAGCATGGCGAAGTGCGCCGGCCCCAGCCGCAGGCACAGCGACTCCCCGTCGCAGAAGTCCTCGTCGAAGCGGTAGCCGAGCTGGGTGAAGAACGCCCGGCTGCGGGCCAGGTCGGCGACGGGGAGGTTGACGAACAGCAGCTGGTGCTGGGGCACGGTGGCGGGTCCTCTCGAGCTCTGCGACGCGTCACCCCGGGAGCCCGGGAGCGCCGTCACGAGGTCCGACCCGGACCCGTCCGGAAAGTCATCGGGAGCCCCACGACCGATGGGGGAAGAGAACCACCCGGACGAGCGTATGATGTTTGTATCATGCAACTATCTGACCAGCTGACGCGGGCGCTCGCCTCGATCGCGCGCGTCGTCAACGACTTCCAGGGGGAGGAGCTCTCCCGCTCCGACTACCTCGTCCTGGCGCGGCTCACGGCCCCCGGTGCGGAGGCCGAGCCCGTCCGCTCGCGCGACCTCGCCCGGGCCGAGGGCCTGGACCCGTCGACGATGAGCCGACGCCTCGGCTCCCTCGTCGAGCGCGGGCTCATCGCCCGCGAGCCCGACCCGGCCGACGGCCGGGCCTTCCTCGTCACCCCCACCGAGGCCGGTCGGGCCGCCGTCGAGCGCGAGCGCGCGCGGCGCGTGGCCCTCGTGACCGACGCCCTCGACGGCTGGGACGAGGCCGACCGCCTCGCCCTCGCCCGCCTTCTCTCCCAGCTGACCGACTCCCTCGAGGCCCGCTGGGCTGCCGAACGTTCCCGGAGGACCACCGCTTGAGCACCGCCACAACCACCGAACCCGCCCCCTACAGCCTGTCGCCCGAGCACCGGCGCGTCTTCGTCGGCCTCATGCTCGGCATGTTCGTCGCCTCGATCAGCCAGGGCATCGTCGGCCCGGCCATGCCGCGGATCGTCGCCGAGCTCGGCGGCATGGACCACTACAGCTGGGTCGCCACCGCCGCGATGCTCGTCTCGGCGATCGTCGTGCCGATCGTCGGCAAGCTCTCCGACATCTTCGGCCGCCGCGAGTTCTACCTCGGTGGGCTCGTCGTCTTCATGATCGGCTCGATCATCTCGGGCCTGGCGCCCAACTTCTGGACGCTCGTCCTGGGCCGCGCCGTGCAGGGCCTCGGCATGGGCACGCTCATGCCGCTGTCGCAGACGATCATCGGCGACATCATCCCGGCGCGTCAGCGCGGCAAGTACCAGGGCCTGATGGGCGCCGTCTTCGGCGTCACCTCGGTCGCCGGCCCGATCGCCGGCGGCTGGATCACCGACAACTTCGGCTGGCGCTGGCTGTTCTTCGCCGCGCTGCCGGTCGGCGTCATCGCGCTCTTCATCATCGCCCGCTTCCTGCACCTCGACCAGGTCGCCACCAGCGGCAAGATCGACGTCCTCGGCATCGTCACGCTGACCCCCGCCCTCGTCGCGCTGCTGCTCGCCTTCTCCTTCGGCGGCGTTACCTACGCCTGGGACTCGCCGCTGATCATCGGCCTGCTCGTGGGCGGCACGATCCTGCTGGGGCTCTTCGTCGCCGTCGAGCTGCGCGCCGAGAACCCGTTGCTGCCCCTCGGCCTCTTCCGCAACAGCATCTTCACCTGGGCCAACATCGCCTCCTTCGGCCTGGCCATGGTGATGTTCGGTTCGATCATCTACATCCCGGTCTTCGCCCAGGGCGTCATCGGCGTCGGCGCGACCGAGTCCGGCATCATCCTCATGCCGATGATGGTCGGGATGATCGTCATCGGCATCGTCGCGGGCTTCCTGGTCACCAAGACCGGCCGCTACAAGGAGCTGATGCTCCTCGGCGTCGCGATCCTCGCCGTCGGCCTGTGGATGCTCACCCGCCTCGGCGTCGACTCCTCCGGCTGGCAGCTCACCTCGGCGATCGCCGTCATGGGTGTCGGTCTGGGCCTGTCGATGCAGCAGTACACGCTCGTCGTGCAGAACGCCGTCTCCCGCGCCGACCTGGGCGTCGGCACCGCCGCGCTGCAGTTCTTCCGCAACGTCGGCAACACCATCGGCATCGCGGTCTTCGGCTCGGTCATGACCTCCGGCATGGCGCAGGCCATCGCCTCCTACCTCCCGCCGGAGATGCTGGAGGGTGCGGGCGCCGACGCGCTCGGCGACCTGGGCGCGGGCGCCGCGCTCGACCCGTCCGCGACCGCCGGCCTCCCGCCGGAGGTGCTGGTCGCCGTCCGCTCCGGCCTGGCCGACCAGCTGCACAGCGTGTTCATGCTCGGCCTGCCGATCCTGGCCGTGGTCTTCCTCGCCACCCTGGCGATCCGCGCCATCCCGCTGCGCGACACCGTCCACACCCCGGACGAGGCCCAGCGCGAGTACCTCGACACCATGGCGCAGAGCGCCCCGTCGGAGAACTACACGCCCGGCCTGCGCCAGGGTGACATCGGCGCCCGCACCCGCGAGCGCGTCCTGGGCATGGAGCTCTCCCTCCTCGCCGCCCAGGCCGGTCGGCCGGAGCGCCCGCTCCTCACGCGGGCCGTCACCGAGCTGGGCGACGGCGACCTCGAGCGGGGCGTCGCCCTCCTCGAGCAGGCCGCGCTCACGCTCACCAGCGACGACGACGAGGAGATCGCCCGCGCCGAGCGGTATGCCGTGGAGCTGGGACGTCGTGCGGCCGGCCCCGGCGGTCTGCTGAGCGAGGCCCTGCGCCAGGACCTCGCGGTCACGGTCGCCCAGCGCGCTCCCTCCGAGGTGCTGACCAGGATCGAGCCCTCGGTCGCCGAGCGACACGCGGCGGTCGACGTCTCGCAGGTCCGGCAGGCCGCCAACGAGCTGGCGGCCGTGCTGCTCGTCGACGTCGTGCCGCACGCGGCCAGCGGGTCCGCCGACCGGCACTGACGGCATACCCCCCCCCGCCCGGACGAGGTGGTCGCCGCGGCGACCACCTCGTCCGTCGCGTTCCGGGCCCGCCGCGCGGCGCGCCACCTGGGTAGGTTGTCGGCATGCAGGACGGCTTCCACCTCCCCACGGCGGTGCTCGTCGCCGTCGTCTTCCTCCTGCTGCAGGGGCTGCTCTGGATCCGGCGCCGGCGGATGGCCAGGGGGTTCCTCTCGGAGGCCGACCGCATCACCTACGAGGCGCTGCGGACCGGTGCCCAGGCCGGGCGCTACCTGCGCAACGGGCTCACCGAGGAGAACGCCACCAAGGCCGCCCGGCACCTGCGGCTCATGCTCGGCGGCTCGGCCCTGGCCATCTGCGACACCCAGGGCGTCCTGGTGTGGACCGGGCACGGCGACCACCACGGCGCCTCTGCCTTCGGGCACGCCGAGCGGGTGCTGACCAGCGGCGACGTCGCCGTGCTGCGCCGCGACGACCTGCCGTGCGACCGACCCGAGTGCGACGTGCGGGCGGGCGTGGTCGCGCCGATCGTCGTCGAGGACCGCGTCATCGGCACCCTCGCGGCCTACTCCGACCGCCCCTCCGCCGGCCTGGCCCGGGCCACCGAGCAGGTCGCGACCTGGGTCAGCGGCCAGCTCGAGCTCGGCGAGCTCGACCGCGAGCGCACCCGCGCCATGGAGGCCGAGCTGCGCAGCCTGCGCGCCCAGATCAGCCCGCACTTCATCTACAACTCCCTCGGCGCGATCGCCAGCTTCGTGAGGACCGACCCCGACCGCGCGCGCGAGCTGCTGCTGGAGTTCGCCGACTTCACCCGCTACGCGCTGCGCCGCGGAGGCACCTTCACCCCGCTCTCGGACGAGCTGCGCAACGTCGAGCGCTATCTCGTCCTCGAGCAGGCCCGCTTCGGGGAGCGGCTGCAGGTCCACCTGCTCGTCGCTCCCGAGGTGCTCACCGTCGCCGTGCCCTACCTCTCGGTCCAGCCGCTCGTGGAGAACGCCGTGCGCCACGGCCTCGCCGACAAGGTCGGCACCGGCACGGTGACGATCACCGCCACCGACCTGGGCGACCTCGCGGAGATCAGCGTCGAGGACGACGGCGCGGGCTCCGACCCCGAGGACGTGCGTCGCGCGCTGGACGGCGACGACTCCGCGGGCGACTCGGTCGGGCTGGGCAACGTCGACGCCCGCCTGCGCCGCGTCTACGGCGACGACCACGGCCTCGTCGTGGAGACGGCTCCCGGCATGGGCACCAAGGTCGGCTTCCGCGTGCCGAAGTACGCCCCCGGCGTCCACGCGTCGCCCTGAGACCGGTCGCCTCCCGGCCCCTACGATGGCGGCATGCGTGCACTCGTCGTCGACGACGAACCACCCGCCCTCTCCGAGCTGACCTACCTGCTCGAGCAGGACGGCCGGTTCTCCGCCGTGGTGCCCGCGGCCTCGGGGACCGACGCCCTGCGGGCGCTCGAGGCGGGCCCGGTGGACGTCGTCTTCTCCGACATCTCCATGCCGGGGCTGGACGGCATGGAGCTCGCCCGGGTCATCGCCCGGTTCGCCGACCGCCCCCAGATCGTCTTCGTCACCGCCCACGACGAGCACGCGGTCGACGCCTTCGCGGTCCACGCCACCGACTACGTCATGAAGCCCGTCTCCGCCGCCCGGCTGGCCCAGGCCGTCGACCGCGTCGTCGCCGGGCGGCAACGGGCCGACGACCCCGCCGCGCGGACCGGGGGAGCGGCGGGCCCCGCCCGGCCGCAGGTCGACCCGCAGCCCCCCGTCGCCCCCGCGCCGCGGGTGCAGGACGAGCGGATCGCGGTCGAGCTCGGGGGCGTCACGCGCTTCGTGCAGCGCTCCGCGATCCGCTACGTGCAGGCCCAGGGCGACTACGTGCGGCTCTTCACCGCCACCGGCTCGCACCTGCTGCGCACCCCGATGGCCACGCTCGAGGAGCGCTGGGCGCGCGCCGGCTTCGTCCGCATCCACCGCTCGACCCTCGTGAGCCTGGCCCACGTCGCCGAGGTGCGCCAGAGCCACGGCAAGCTCAGCCTCGTGCTCGCCCCCGACGGCACCGAGCTGCCGGTCGCGCGCCGCCACGTGCGCGAGGTCCGCGAGCGGGTCCTGGGGGCCTGACGCGGTGCCGACGTCGTCGCAGCCGCAGCGGGTGAGAGTCACCTCCTCCCGCCGTGGCGCGAGCACGCCGCGGCGCCGCACGGCCCGCAGCGCGCTCGTCGAGCAGACCGGCATCGGCGAGCTCTACCTGGACGGCCTGCTGCGGGCCCAGCTGCGCCTGGCGCTGGCGGTGCTCGGGCTGGTCGCGGTCACCCTGCTCGGGCTGCCGCTCCTCTTCGCCGTCCTGCCGGTCACCCGCGAGTGGCACGTCGGCCCGCTGCCCTTCCCGTGGGTCGTCCTCGGGGTGCTGCTCTACCCCGCGATGATGGCTGCCGCCGCGGTCTACTCCCGCCAGGCCGAGCGCACCGAGCGCCGGTTCGCCGACATCGTCGGCCAGGAGCGCTGACCCGGTGGCGGGCCCGCTCTCGGTCGGCACGATCGCGGTCGTCTGCGCGATCACGCTCGGGCTGAGCGTCTTCGCCCTGCGCTGGGCCCGGCGCACCAGCGACTTCTACGTCGCGGGCCGGGTCGTCTCGCCCGGGCGCAACGCCGCGGCCATCGGCGGGGAGTACCTGTCCGCCGCGAGCTTCCTCGGGGTGGCGGGCCTCATCTACGACTCGGGCGTCGACGCGCTCTGGTACCCCATCGGCTACACCGTCGGCTACCTCGTGCTGCTCGTCCTCGTGGCCGCGCCGCTGCGTCGCTCGGGCGCCTACACGTTGCCCGACTTCGCCGAGGCCCGGCTGGAGTCCCGGGGGGTGCGGCATCTGTGCTCGGTGCTCGCCGTGGTCATCGGCTGGCTCTACCTCATCCCGCAGTTCCAGGGCGCGGGCTTCACGCTGCGGCTGGTCACGGGCGCACCGCTGTGGGTCGGGGCCTTCGTCGTCCTGCTCGTCGTCGTGCTCGCGGTCGCCGCCGGCGGCATGCGCTCGATCACCCTGGTCCAGGCGGTGCAGTACTGGCTCAAGCTCAGCGCGCTCGCGATCCCCGCCGGCGCGATCCTCGCCGTCTGGTGGGTCACCCAGGGCCCCGCGCCGGAGGTGGGGCAGGGCTGGACGCAGCCGTTCACCGGCCGGGCGCCCGAGGAGCACCACCTCTACCGCACGCTCTCGCTCGTCGTCGGCCTGGCGCTGGGCACGACCGGCCTGCCCCACGTCGTGGTCCGCTACTACACCAACCCCGACGGCACCGCCGCCCGCCGCACGACCGTGCACGTCCTCGGTCTGCTGGGGCTCTTCTACATCTTCACGATCGTCTACGGCGTGCTCGGCCGGGCCTACCTGCCCGAGCTGGTCGACGACGCCAGGGTCGACACCGTCGTGCTGCGGCTCCCCGCCGAGGTGCTGCCCGGGCTGGGCTCGGACGTGCTCACCGCGGCGCTCGCCGGGGGCGCCTTCGCCGCCTTCCTCTCGACGTCCTCCGGGCTCGCCGTCGCCGTCACGGGCGTGCTCAACCAGGACGTGCTGCGCCCGCTGCTCAGCCGGGCCACCTCCGGGGACCACTCTGAGGTCACCGGCTTCCGGCTGGCCGCGGTCGTCGCCGTCGTCGTCCCGTATGCCGTCAGCCGGTTCTTCCCCGAGGTGCCGCTCGCGGCCTTCGTCACCCTGGCCTTCGTCATCGCCGCCTCGACCTTCTTCCCGCTCCTGGCGCTCGGCGTGTGGTGGCCGCGGCTCTCGGTCCAGGGCGCGACGGCCGGCCTGGTCACCGGGGCGGTGCTCGCCATCGGCGCCCTCGTGGCCAGCGTCGCCCTCGTGCCCGGCAGCACCGGTTGGGCCGCCGCGCTGCTCGCGCACCCGGCGGCCTGGACCGTGCCGGCCGCCCTCCTCACGGCGGTGACGGTCTCGCTCGCCACGCCCCACGGCATACCCCGGAGCGCGACGCGCACCCTGGTGCGCCTGCACACCCCGGAGGAGATCACCTCTCGTTAGCGTGGGGGTATGGAGCTCAAGGACACCCTGCACCGCTACCTGCGGATCGAGAGCGACGCCCTCATCTGGAAGCTCGAGGGGCTGAGCGAGCGCCAGGTGCGCACGCCCATGACCTCGACGGGCACCAACCTGCTGGGGCTGGTCCGGCACGCCACGGGGGTGGAGGCGGAATACTTCGGGCTCGTCTTCGGCCGGCCGCTGCCGTTCGAGCTGGGCTGGGACATGGACGCCGAGGACAACTCCGACTTCTGGGTGCCGGCCGAGGAGTCGACGCTGGACGTGATCGACCTCTACACCCGGGTGCAGGCGCACGCCGACGCCACCATCCGCGAGCTCCCTCTCGACGCGCCCGGCCGGGTGCCGTGGTGGGGCCGGCAGGAGACGACCCTGGGCCACATCCTGGTCCACGTCATCGGCGACCTGTCCCGGCACGCCGGCCACGCCGACATCCTGCGCGAGGAGCTCGACGGCGCCGTCGGCCTGCAGCCCGGCAACGACAACATGCCGAGCGACGACGCGCGCTGGTGGGCCGACTACCGGGCACGCCTGCAGCAGATCGCCGACAGCTTCCCGGAGTAGCCACCCGCGGGCCGCCCGGCCGCCGTTCGCAGGCCGGCGGCCGGACGGGGTCGAGGGTCAGCGGCCGAGGCCGACCCTCACGACCGTGCCGCCGCCCGCGCACACCGCGCAGGTCGTGACGTAGGCGGCGTCCTTGGACAGGGCCACCCCGAAGGGGGCGGGCAGGTCGTCCAGGACGGTCGTGTGGGTGGAGGAGCCACGCCTCACCTTGACCAGCGAGCCGGAGGGCAGCCCGGTCTCGGCGGCCAGGCCGACGTCGGAGATCTGCACGGCGTAGAGGGCACCCTTCGCGTCGAAGGCGAGGTCGGTGACGTTGGTGAGCCCGCTGGCCCACACCCGCGGGGTGCCGTCGCGCCCGATCCGCCAGATCGCCGCCCCGCCCTGCGGGAAGGGGAAGCCGGTGAGCTGGCTGACGTAGACCGCGCCGTCCGGCCCGCGCACGGCCGAGGTCGGCACCGGCTGGAAGGGGAACGGGTTGCCCGACCCGGGCGGGAACTCCGTGGTGCCGCCGGCCAGCACCGCGAGGGTGCGCACCCGGTCGTCGTCGACGCGCAGCACCGCGTTGGCGCCCGCGTCGGCGACCAGCCAGCCCCCGCGGTCGCGTGCGAGGGAGACGGAGTTGGTGTCGAGCAGGCCGCCGTCGGGGTTGCGCCGGGTCTCGTGCCGGGCGAGGTCGGCCTCGGTCTCGAACCGGGGCGCGCCCTTCCCGCGCAGCCGGATCTCCTGCACGGTCGCCAGCCGGCGGTAGTCCCGCCCGTGCTCGGCCACGAGAGCGTCGCGGGTCGCGGGCGGGTTGCCCAGGCCGAAGGTGACCACGAGCTTGCTCGACCCGGTGACCTCGACGTCGTAGGGGCCCGAGGCCTCGGCGCCGACCGCCAGGGACGGCAGGCCGGTGACGACACGACCCTGCCCGCCGTCGCGGCCGATCTTGGTCACCGCCCCCGACGGGCCGGCGCACACCGGCACGGGGTCGGGCGCGCCCGGGGCCACGCCGAGCACGCAGTCGTCCCCGCCCGTGCCGGACTCGGCGACGTAGACGTCGCCGCGCGAGGTCACCGTCAGGTGGCGGGGGCTGTCGAGCCCGGAGGCGACGACCGTCACGGTTCCACCACCGTCGTCGCGGCCCCTGCCCTTCCCCGTGCCCTTCCCCTCCCCGGCGACGGCCCCCGGGAGGGCGGTGGCGGTGATCAGCCCGGCCAGGGCGAGGGCCAGCAGGGAACGCGTGCGCGTGGTGGGCATGAGGGACCTCCAGGGTGGTTGACGGATCAACGCTAGGAGCGCCCCGGGCCCCCGGCCATGGGTACAAGTACCCATAGCGCGAGAAGGCGGTCCGGGCCTAGGATGCGCGCCGCCCCCCAGCGACGGCCTCGCCGACGCCGGCCGGAGCCCCGGCGACGACCGCTCGTCGCGCCGGACCGCCCGCCCGCCGCTCGTCGTGGCTCCCGGACCACTCGTCGCGCGCGCCGTCCCTCTCGTCGGAGGTCCTTCCCACGCCCCTTCCGCCCCCTGCCACGGGGTCGGACAGTGGTCGCAGCCGGCGGCACACCCCTGCCGTCCGGACCCCCTCGTGAAAGGAACCTCGCGTGAGCACGACACGCCCGGACGAGGCCGGCGGCGCTGCCGGTCCCGAGGAGCCCGCGGTGGACCCCTACGTCCAGCTGCAGCGCACCGACGAGTTCCAGGACCTGCGCCGCAGGTTCCGCTCCTTCGTCTTCCCGATGACGGCCTTCTTCCTCCTCTGGTACTTCGCCTACGTCCTCGCGGCGGTCTTCGCGCCCGGGTTCATGTCGGTGCGGATCTGGGGCGTGATCAACGTGGGCCTGGTCTTCGGGCTCCTCCAGTTCGTGACCACCTTCGCGATCACGTTCATCTACGCGCGGTGGGCCAACCGCGAGTTCGACCCCCGTGCCGAGGCCCTCGGGGCACGCATGGAGCAGCTGGGAGGTGCGGGCCGATGAGCCTGATCATGTCCACCGCGACGGTGCAGGTCGGCAACCCGGCCCTGAACATCGGCGTCTTCGCGGCCTTCGTCATCGCCACCCTGACCATCGTCATCAAGGTGGCCGGCGGCAAGAAGACCGCGGCGCAGTACTACACCGGCGGCGCCTCCTTCTCCGGCCGTCAGAACGGCCTGGCCATCGCCGGCGACTACCTCTCGGCCGCGTCCTTCCTCGGCATCGCCGGGGCCATCGCGCTGCAGGGCTACGACGGCTTCCTCTACTCGATCGGCTTCCTCGTCGCCTGGCTCGTCGCGCTCCTGCTGACCGCCGAGCTCATGCGCAACACCGGCCGCTTCACGCTCGCCGACGTGCTCTCCTACCGGCTGCGCCAGCGTCCCGTCCGCATCGCGGCCGCGACCAGCTCGCTGGTGGTCTCCTTCTTCTACCTGCTGGCCCAGATGGCCGGCGCGGGCGGCCTGGTGGCCCTCCTGCTCGGCCTGGACTCGCTGTGGGCGCAGTACCTCGTCATCGCCGTCGTCGGCGCCGTGATGATCGGCTACGTCCTCATCGGCGGGATGAAGGGCACCACCTGGGTGCAGATGATCAAGGCCGTGCTACTCATCGCGGCGACCGCGATCATCACCGTCTGGGTGCTCGGCAAGTTCGGCTTCAACCTTTCCGCGCTGCTCCAGGGCGCGGTGGACAACTCGCCCGAGGCCGGCGCCGCGCTGCTCGACCCGGGCCTGAAGTACGGCCTGTCCGACCTCACCAAGATCGACTTCGTCAGCCTGTCGATGGCGCTGGTCCTGGGCACCGCCGGCCTGCCGCACGTGCTCATCCGCTTCTACACCGTCCCGACCTCCCAGCAGGCCCGCAAGTCGGTGGAGTGGGCCATCTGGCTCATCGGCGGCTTCTACCTGCTGACCCTGGTCGTCGGCTACGGCGCCGCGGCGCTCGTCGGCCCCGACGCCATCAACGCCGCGCCCGGCAAGGCCAACTCGGCCGCGCCCCTGCTCGCCTACGAGCTTGGCGGCTCGCTGCTCCTGGGCATCATCTCCGGCATCGCCTTCGCCACCATCCTCGCGGTCGTCGCCGGCCTGACCATCGCCAGCTCGGCCACCTTCGCCCACGACCTCTACAACTCCGTCTTCAAGCGCGGCCAGGCCACGCCGGACGAGGAGGTCAAGGTCGCCCGCTGGGCCTCGATCATCATCGGTGTCGTCGCGATCCTCGGCGGGATCCTGGCCTACGGCCAGAACATCGCCTTCCTCGTGGCCCTGGCCTTCGCGGTCGCGGCGAGCGCCAACCTGCCGACGATCCTCTACAGCCTGTTCTGGAGCCGCTTCAACACCCGCGGCGCCCTGTGGAGCATCTACGGCGGCCTGGCCTCCGCCCTGGTCCTCATCACCTTCTCGCCGGTCGTCTCCGGCTCGCCGACGGCGATGATCACCAACCCGGACGTGGACTTCGCCTTCTTCCCCCTCGCCAACCCCGGCATCGTCTCCATCCCGCTGGCCTTCTTCCTCGGCTGGCTGGGCTCGGTGACCAGCCCGGAGCGCAACGAGCAGAAGTGGGCCGAGGTCGAGGTGCGGAGCCTGACCGGGCACGGGGTGGCCGAAGCAGTCGACCACTGACCCGCAGTTCACGGCATACTCGACCCGAAAGCAACGACGCCAGGAGGCACGATGACCACCGAGACTCCGTCCGACGCGCTGTCCAACCTGCTCCACGAGGAGCGGACCTTCCCGCCGAGCGAGGAGTTCGCGGCGCACGCCAACGGCAAGGCCGAGCTCTTCGAGCAGGCCGAGGCCGACCGGGAAGGCTTCTGGGCCGACCAGGCCCGGCGGTACGTCAGCTGGGAGACCGACTTCGACCAGGTGCTCGACTGGTCGGACGCCCCCTTCGCCAAGTGGTTCGTCGGCGGCCGGCTCAACGCCTCCGTCAACGCGGTGGACCGCCACGTGGAGGCCGGCAACGGTGACCGGGTCGCCATCCACTTCGTCGGCGAGCCGGGTGACACCCGCGACATCACGTATGCCGAGCTGCACCAGCAGGTGCAGAAGGCCGCCAACGCGCTCGCCGACCTCGGCGTGGGCCAGGGCGACACGGTCGCGATCTACCTGCCGATGATCCCCGAGGCGGTCGTGGCGATGCTCGCCTGCGCCCGCCTGGGTGCGCCGCACTCGGTGGTCTTCGGCGGCTTCTCCGCCGAGGCCCTCCACAGCCGGATCGACGACGCCGGCGCCAAGGTCGTCATCACCGCCGACGGCGGGTGGCGTCGCGGCAAGCCGGGCGCGCTGAAGCCCGCCGTGGACGCCGCCCTGGCGGTCGGCGAGTCCCCGGTCGAGAAGGTCCTGGTGGTGCGCCGCACCGAGCAGGACGTCGAGTGGGACGACGACCGCGACGTGTGGTGGCACGAGGCGCTCGAGGCGGCCGCGGACACCCACGAGCCGGACTACTTCGACGCCGAGCACCCGCTGTTCATCCTCTACACCTCGGGCACGACGGGGAAGCCGAAGGGCATCTTCCACTCGACCGGCGGCTACCTGGTGCAGACGGCCTACACCAACGCCGTGGTGCACGACGTGCACCCGGAGTCCGACGTCTACTGGTGCACCGCCGACATCGGCTGGGTCACCGGCCACTCCTACATCGTCTACGGGCCGATGACGCTCGGCGCCACCCAGGTGATGTACGAGGGCACGCCGGACACCCCGCACCAGGGCCGGTTCTGGGAGATCGTCCAGGACAAGAAGGTCACGATCCTCTACACCGCCCCCACGGCGATCCGGACCTTCATGAAGTGGGGCAAGGAGATCCCGGCGAAGTACGACCTCTCCTCGCTGCGCCTGCTCGGCTCGGTCGGCGAGCCGATCAACCCCGAGGCCTGGATGTGGTACCGCGAGGTCATCGGCGGCGACCGCTGCCCGATCGTGGACACCTGGTGGCAGACCGAGACCGGGGCGATCATGATCAGCCCGCTCCCGGGCGTCACCCCGACCCGTCCCGGCTCGGCCCAGCACGCCATCCCGGGCATCGTCGCCCAGGTCGTGGACGACAACGGCGTCCCCGTGGAGAAGGGGTCCGGCGGCTACCTCGTGCTCACCGAGCCGTGGCCCTCGATGCTGCGCGGCATCTGGGGCGACCCGCAGCGTTACAAGGAGACCTACTGGAGCCGCTTCGAGGGCGTCTACTTCGCCGGTGACGGGGCCAAGCTCGACGAGGACGGCAACATCTGGGTCCTCGGCCGCGTCGACGACGTCATGAACGTCTCGGGCCACCGGATGTCGACGGCCGAGATCGAGTCGGCCCTGGTCTCCCACCCCAAGGTGGCCGAGGCCGCCGTCGTGGGTGCCGCCGACGAGACGACCGGTCAGGCGATCTGCGCCTTCGTCATCCTGCGCTCGGAGGCGGTCGAGGAGGCCGACGAGCAGGGCGAGGGCGGCGACCTGGTCGCCGAGCTGCGCAACCACGTGGCCAAGGAGATCGGCCCGATCGCCAAGCCGCGTCAGATCATGATCGTGCCGGAGCTGCCGAAGACCCGCTCGGGCAAGATCATGCGCCGCCTGCTCAAGGACGTCGCCGAGAACCGCGAGGTCGGGGACGTCACGACGCTCGCCGACTCCTCGGTCATGAGCCTGATCAGCGAGGGGCTCTCCAAGGGTTCCTCGGACTGAGCCGCTCCGCCCCGCCGCCCGGGTAGGCCGTCAGACGGCGACCCGGGCGGCGGCGTGCGTGGCGGCGGCCGCCCGGTCGAGGGCGGCGCGCACGTCGGCGCGCAGGTCCTCGGGGTCTTCGATGCCCAGGGACAGGCGCAGCAGGCCGTCGCCGATGCCGGCCTCGGCCCGGGCCTCGGGGGTCATCGACAGGTGGGTCATGGTGGCGGGGTGGGCCACGAGGCTCTCGGTGCCGCCGAGGGACTCGGCCAGGCTCAGACATCGCAGGCCGTCGAGGAAGGCCCGCACCGCCGGCAGCCCGCCGGCGAGGTCGATGGAGAGCATCGAGCCGAAGCCGTCCTGCTGGCGGGCCGCGATCTCGTGGCCGGGGTGGTCGGGCAGGCTCGGGTGGTGGACGGCGGCGACGGCGGGGTGGTCGACCACCTCGGCGAGCACCGCCCGGGCGCTCTCGTCGTGGGCGCGCAGCCGGGTGTGCAGGGTCCGGATGCCCCGCAGGGTCAGGTAGGAGTCGAAGGCGCTGCCGACCAGGCCCAGCACGTTGGCGAGCTCCTGCAGCTCCTCGTGCTGCTCCTGGGTGCGGGCGACCACGGCACCGCCGACGACGTCGCTGTGCCCGTTGAGGAATTTGGTCGTCGAGTGGATGACCAGGTCGGCGCCGTGCTCGAAGGGTCGCTGCAGGGCGGGGGAGAGGAAGGTGTTGTCGACGACGACGGTGGCGCCGAAGCGGTGGGCCAGCTCGCTCACCGCCGCGATGTCGGTGACCCGCAGCAGCGGGTTGGAGGGCGTCTCGACCCAGACCACGGACGGCGCGTCCGGGTCGGCGAGCGCCGCCTCCAGCGCAGCGAGGTCGGAGAGGTCGACGGTGCGGTAGCGCAGCGTCCCGTGCTCGGCGAGCGTGTCGAAGAGGCGCCAGGTGCCGCCGTAGCAGTCGTGCGCGACGAGGACCGTGTCGGTCGGGCGCAGCAGCAGGTGCGTCACGAGGGTGACGGACGCCAGGCCGCTCGGGGTGATCGTGGCGCCGGCGCCGCCCTCCAGCGCGGCGATCGCCTCGCCGACGTGGTCGCGCGTGGGGTTGCCGCAGCGGCTGTAGTCGTAGCGGCGAGGCTCGTCGAAGCCCGCGAAGCTGTAGGTCGAGGACAGGTAGAGCGGCGGGATGATCGCGCCCTCGGCCGCGTCGGTGTCGATGCCGGCGCGCACGGCGAGCGTGCGGGAGCGCTGCGGGAAGTCGGTCATGGGGGCCGGTCCTCGTACGTCGGGAATGCGGGAGCCGTGCCAACGTAGCACGACGCCGAACGATGGACGGATCACGGCCCCTCTCGGCCGTTCAGGACGAAGACACTTCGGTCTGGGCCCGTCGTAGATGTCAGTTCTGCGGCAGGTAGTGCTCCCAGGGGCGCGCCAGCACGAACTCGCGCCCGCTGAGCTCGGTGACCTCGATCGCGACGACGTTGTGCTTGGGCGTGGCGATCCACGGCCGGAGCCGCAGGTTGTCGGCGTCGCGGGCCTCGGCGCCCTCGAGGATCTGGGCCTTCCCGCGCGCGAGGATGCTCCAGGCGCGCTCGTTCTCCTCGTCGACGTCGTCGACCTCGAAGGCCACGTCGGCGTTCATCACCACGCCGAGCAGCTTGGAGCCCTCGGCGGTGCGGAAGACCAGACGCCGCCGGTCGTCGACCGCGAAGTTGACGGGGGTGATGTGGACCTCGTCGGCGAGGTGGTAGGCCATTCGGCCGAACTCCTCGGCCCTCAACCGGGCCCAGCACTCCTCCTCGGTCAGGATCGTGACGGGGTGCTCCTGGGTCATGGTCACCGTCTCCTCGGGTGGTTGGGATGTCGGTGCTGCCATTCTACGACGGACGGTCGTATCAAGGCGAGCTGCGGATGCCCCGTCCCACCTGCACCTCCTCCGCGCCGGGCGGGCCGTGTCGGGCTACGGTGGAGCCTCGACCGGACGCCGACGTGCCAGAGGGGAGAAGCCGTCATGACCCGCAGGAGCGCGACCTTCCTCGGCTGGCCCGCGCTGCGCCAGCTGGCCAGCGGCGACCTGCTCGGGCGGGGCGCCGCGGTCACCTCCCGGCGGACGCGCGAGGTCGAGCCGCGCACCTCCACCGCCGACCGGGTCGTGCAGAGCGTCTGCCCCTACTGCGCCGTGGGCTGCGGGCAGAAGGTCTTCGTCTCCGGCGAGCGCGTCGTGCAGATCGAGGGCGACCCGGACTCGCCGGTGAGCCGGGGCCGGCTGTGCCCCAAGGGCGCGGCCAGCGAGCAGCTCGTCAACTCGCCATCACGTCAGACCCAGGTGCTCTACCGCGCGCCGGGTGCCACGCAGTGGCAGCCGCTCGAGCGCGACACCGCGATCGACATGATCGCCCGCCGCTACGTCGAGACCCGCCGCCGCACCTGGCAGGACCTCGACGACCAGGGTCGCCGCGTCCGCCGCACCATGGGGATCGCCTCGCTCGGGGGAGCCACCCTCGACAACGAGGAGAACTACCTCATGAAGAAGCTCTACACGGCGTCGGGGGCGATCCAGATCGAGAACCAGGCCCGCATATGACACAGCTCCACGGTTCCCAGTCTGGGGGCCTCGTTCGGGCGCGGCGGCGCCACCCAGTCCCTGCAGGACATGGCCAACGCGGACTGCATCGTCATCCAGGGCTCCAACATGGCCGAGTGCCATCCGGTGGGCTTCCAGTGGGTGATGGAGGCCAAGGCCCGTGGGGCGCGCGTCATCCACGTCGACCCGCGCTTCACGCGGACCTCGGCGGTCGCTGACACGCACGTGCCCATCCGGGCCGGCACCGACGTCGTGCTGCTCGGCGCGCTGATCAACCACGTGCTGAGCAACGACCTCTACTTCCGCGACTACGTCGTGTCCTACACCAACGCCGCCACGCTCGTCAGCGAGGACTACCGCGACACCGAGGACCTCGACGGCATCTTCTCCGGCTACGACCCGGCCACCGGCACCTACGACAACGAGAGCTGGGCCTACCAGACCCGGCGCTCCTCGGACGGGAGCGACGGCATCCAGGAGCCGGGGGACGAGGACGACGACGCGGAGGACCGGGCCCGGGCCGGCGGTCACGAGCACGGTGCCTACGGCTCGCCGCTCGCGCACGCCGACGTGGAGCGCGACGAGACGCTGGAGCACCCGCGGACCGTCTTCCAGATCCTGCGTCGCCACTACCGGCGCTACACCCCGGAGATGGTGCGCGACGTGTGCGGCATCGACGGGGAGCAGTTCGCCGAGCTGGCCCGGGCGATCACCGACAACTCCGGGCGGGAGCGGACCACCTGCTTCGCCTACGCGCTGGGCTGGACCCAGCACAGCCTCGGGGCGCAGTTCATCCGCGCCGCGGCCATCCTCCAGCTGCTGCTCGGCAACATGGGCCGCCCGGGCGGCGGCATCATGGCGCTGCGCGGCCACGCGAGCATCCAGGGCTCCACCGACATCCCGACCCTGTTCAACCTGCTGCCCGGCTACCTGCCGATGCCCGTGGCCGGCGAGCACGACACCCTCGAGGACTACCTCTCCGAGATCTCCTCCCCGCTGCAGAAGGGCTTCTGGGTGGAGGCGCCCGCCTACACCGCGAGCCTGCTCAAGGCCTGGTTCGGCGACGCCGCGACGCCCGACAACGACTTCTGCTACGACTACCTGCCCCGCCTCACCGGGGCGCACGGCACCTACCAGACGACGATGGCGATGGTCGACGGCGAGGTCGAGGGCTACTTCGTCGTGGGCCAGAACCCCGCGGTCGGCTCGGCCCACGCCCGCATGCAGCGGCTCGCGCTGACCAGACTGAAGTGGCTGGTGGTGCGCGACCTGCAGCTCATCGAGACCGCGACCTTCTGGAAGGACTCCCCGGAGATCGCCTCCGGCGAGCTGCGCACCGAGGACATCCGGACCGAGGTCTTCTTCCTGCCGGCCGCGACCCACGTGGAGAAGTCCGGGACCTTCACCCAGACGCAGCGCATGCTGCAGTGGCGCCACCAGGCCGTGCAGCCGCCGGGCGACGCGCAGAGCGAGCTCGACTTCTACTTCCAGCTCGGCTGCCGCATCCGCGAGCTGCTCGCCGGCTCGACCGACGAGCGCGACCGGCCGCTGCTCGACCTCACCTGGGACTACCCCACCGACGAGCACGGCGACGTCGACGCCGAGGCGGTGCTGCGCGAGATCAACGGCTACCACGTCACCGGCGAGAAGGCCGGGCAACCGCTGGACACCTTCACCGAGATGAAGGCGGACGGCTCGACGGCGGGCGGCTGCTGGATCTACACCGGAGTCTTCGCCGGCGGCGTCAACCGGGCCGCCAACCGCGCCCCCCGGGAGGAGCAGGACGAGGTCGCCGCGCAGTGGGGCTGGGCCTGGCCCGCCAACCGCCGGCTGCTCTACAACCGGGCGTCCGCCGACCCGCAGGGTCGGCCGTGGAGCGAGCGCAAGAAGTACGTCTGGTGGGACGAGGAGACCGGCCGCTGGGTCGGCAAGGACGTGCCCGACTTCCCCGTCGACCGCGACCCCTCCTACCGGCCCGACCCCGACGTGGGCGGCCCGGCGGCCCTCGCCGGCGACGACCCGTTCATCATGCAGGCCGACGGCAAGGGCTGGCTCTTCGCGCCCAAGGGCATGGTCGACGGTCCCCTGCCGACCCACTACGAGGCGCAGGAGTCCCCGGTCGACAACCCGCTGCACAGCCAGCAGCGCAACCCCGGCCGGCTGGTCTACCCGCGCAAGGACAACCTGTGGAGCCCGTCCGGCGACGAGCCCGGCAGCGACGTCTACCCCTACGTCTTCACGACCTACCGGCTCACCGAGCACCACACCGCCGGCGGCATGAGCCGCTGGCTGCCCTACCTCTCCGAGCTGCAGCCCGAGATGTTCTGCGAGGTCTCGCCCGAGCTCGCCGCCGAGGTCGGGCTCGAGAACGGCGGCTGGGCGACGATCATCTCGGCCCGGTCCGCGATCGAGGCGAGGGTGCTCGTCACCGACCGGGTCCGGCCGCTGACGATCAACGGCCGCACGCTGCACCAGATCGGCCTGCCCTACCACTGGGGCGTGGGCCGCGACGCGATCGTCGAGGGCGACTCCGCCAACGACCTGCTCGGCGTGGTGCTCGACCCCAACGTCCACATCCAGGAGTCCAAGGTGGGATCCTGCGACATCCGGCCCGGCCGTCGGCCCCGCGGCGAGGAGCTGCAGCGCCTGGTCGCGGAGCACCAGTCGCGCGCCGGCAGCACGGTGACGACCGGCAACGAGCGCCTCGACGAGGTGCCGCCGGAGGTCGCCCGCCGCCGCGCGGAGGCCGCGGGACGGACGACGGAGACGCCGCACGACCCGGACGAGACGGAGAAGGAGGGCTGATGGGCTACCTCGCGCGCCAGCTGGCCGGCCGCACCGACCCCGCCCCCGACGCGGGCTGGGAGGAGGCGCCGGAGCGCAAGGGCTTCTTCACCGACACCTCGATCTGCATCGGCTGCAAGGCCTGCGAGGTGGCCTGCAAGGAGTGGAACGCCCTGCCCCTCGACGGCCTGGGCCTGAGCGGCAACTCCTACGACAACACCGGCGGCCTGGGCGCCAGCACCTGGCGGCACGTCGCCTTCGTCGAGCAGAGCAAGGACCGCATCCTCGAGGCCCGCGCGTCCGGGCGGCGCCTGGTCGACCTGGGTATGCCGCAGGTCGGCGCCCCGTCCCCGGCGCCCTCTCCCTCGGCGACCCCTTCGCTGCCCCCGGCCCCGGAGGGTCACGGCCCGGACCTGCGCGACCTGCTCGCGGCGGCGAACGGCGCGGGGACCGAGGAGACGGCATACCCGGGTGGTGGTGAGGTCACCGCCGCCGAGGTGAGCGCGATGGGGGCCCCGCTGCCGGACTTCCGCTGGCTGATGGCCTCCGACGTCTGCAAGCACTGCACGCACGCCGGCTGCCTCGACGTCTGTCCCACCGGGGCGCTCTTCCGGAGCGAGCACGGCACGGTGGTGGTGCAGGCCGACGTGTGCAACGGCTGCGGCTACTGCGTGGGGGCCTGCCCGTTCGGCGTCATCGAGCGGCGCACCGACTCGGCCGTCTCGGTGCGGGCCGACGGGCACGTGCCCGACGTCGGCGTCGCCCAGAAGTGCACGCTCTGCTACGACCGGCTCACCGACGGCCAGACGCCGGCCTGCGCCCAGACCTGCCCGACGACCTCGATCCGCTTCGGCACGCGCGAGGAGATGGTCGCGCTAGCCCGGGCCCGCGTCGCGCAGCTGCACGAGCAGGGGTTCACGGAGGCGCGGCTCTACGGCGCCAACGACGACGACGGCGTGGGGGGCACGGGCTCGGTCTTCCTGCTCCTGGACGAGCCCGAGGTCTACGGCCTGCCCCCGGACCCGGTCGTGCCCACGGCGCGGCTGGCCGAGATGTTCCGCACCGCGGGCATCGCCGGGCTGGGGCTCCTCGGGGCTGCCGCCGTCGCGTTCCTGGGGAGGCGCCCGTGACGACGTCCCGCTTCGACAGCTACCGGCCGCCGGAGGACGGGCCGCGACGCCGGCGCCGCACCTCGGTGCGCGACGCGGTGACCGGGGCCGCCCGCGACGTCGTGCAGGGCGGCCGCAGCTGGCTGGACCGTGACGGCGGTGGTCGGCGCGAGGCGCCCGCGGTGCCCGACGCCGAGTTCGTCGACTACTACGGCCAGCCCGTCATCAAGCCGGTGCCGTGGAAGCACGAGATCCCGGCCTACCTCTTCCTGGGCGGCGTGGCCGCGGGCTCCGGCCTGATCGCCGCGGGTGCCGCGGCGACCGGGCGTCCGGGTCTGCGCCGGAGCAGCCGGCTGACGGCGATGACCGCGGTCGCGCTCAGCGGGGCGACGCTGGTGGCCGACCTGGGCCGGCCGGAGCGCTTCCTCAACATGCTGCGGACGGTCAAGCTCACCTCGCCGATGTCGGTCGGCACCTGGATCCTCTCCGGCTACGCCGCCTTCGCCGGTGCGGCCACGGCGGCCGAGGTGTCGCGGATGGTGCCGCTGCCCGCCACGGGACCGCTCGCCGTGGCGAGGACGGCGCTGGGGGTCGTGGAGGCCCCGGCGACGGTCGGGCAGGCGCTCTTCGCGCCGCCGCTGGCGGCCTACACCGCGGTGCTGCTCTCGGACACCGTGACGCCGGTCTGGTTCGAGAGCCGGCGGCAGCTGCCCTTCGTCTTCGTGGCGTCGGCGGCGATGGCCTCGGCGGGTGTGCAGCTGGCGCTCGGTCCCGGCCGGACGGGGCCGGTGCAGCGGCTCGCGGTGCTCGGCGCCGCCACCGACCTGGTCGCGACGCACCGGCTGGAGCAGCACCTGGAGGGCCTGGAGCTGCGCGAGCCGCTCGAGACCGGCCCCGCCGGACGCAAGCTGCGGCTGGCCAAGGCGCTCACGGTCGCGGGCGGCCTCGGGGCCCTCGGGGCCCGCCGCAGTCGCGCGCTCGCCGTGGCGTCGGGCGTCGCGCTCGCGGCGGCCTCGGCGCTGACCCGCTTCGGCATCGTCGAGGCCGGCCTCGAGTCGGCGAGGGACCCGCGCTACACCGTCGGTCCGCAGCGCCGCCGGCTCGAGGAGCGACGCGCCCGCGGCGCGGTCCACGACAGCATCACGACCGTCGGCTGACCGCCGTGCGACGCTGGGCCGCATGAGCGATCCCGTGACCGTCCCGACCGGCGCCTCCGTGGAGGACTTCCTCGCGGGGGCCGAGCCCGCCGGGCGTCGTGAGGACGCCCGGGTGCTCGTGCAGCTGATGTCGGAGGTGACCGGCGAGGAGCCCGTGATGTGGGGGCCGTCGATCGTGGGCTTCGGCTCGCAGGCCTACGCCTACGCCAGCGGCCGCACGGGGGACTGGCCCGTCGTCGCCTTCTCCCCGCGCAAGGCCTCGATGGCGCTCTACGGTCTGCAGCACCCCGACCGCGAGGCGCTGCTCGACCGGCTCGGGCCCCACAAGCGCGGGGCCTCGTGCGTCTGGGTGGGGCGCTTCGGCGGGATCGACCTCGAGGTGCTGCGCGAGCTGGTCGCGGCCGCCTGGGCCGCGCGCGACTGACGGGGGCCGGCGCTCCGACCCGAGCCCTCAGACGACCTCGACCATCGCGCCGCCGAGGGCGTCGACCGGCAGCGTCTCGCCGACGACCGGGGCGCCCGGCACCTCGCCGACCACGAGCAGGCCGCCGGAGGTCTGGGCGTCGGCGAGCAGCAGCAGCTCGTCCTCGCCGACCCGCGGCACGAGGTGCGGCCGCACCCAGTCGAGGTTGCGCCGCGAGCCGCCCGGGACGTGGCCGGCGGCCAGGGCCGCGCGGGCACCCGGCAGGTAGGGCACGGCGGCGGAGTCGATACGCGCCGTCACGCGCGAGGCGCGGCACATCTTGTAGAGGTGGCCGAGCAGCCCGAAGCCGGTGACGTCCGTCGCCGCGCGGGCACCCGCTGCCAGCGCAGCCAGTGACGCGTCGCGGTTGAGCCGCACCATGCTCGCGACCGCGTCGGCGCTGACGTCGCCGGTGGCCTTGGCCCGGTTGTTGAGCACCCCGACGCCGAGGGGCTTGGTGAGGCTGATCGGCAGACCCGGCTCGGCCGCGTCGTTGCGCAGCAGCCGGTCCGGGTCGGCGGTGCCGGTGACGGCCATGCCGTAGACGGGCTCGGGCGCGTCGATGCTGTGGCCGCCGAGCACGGGGCAGCCGGCCACCGACGCGACGTCCAGCCCGCCCTGGAGCACCTCGCGCAGCAGCCCCTGGTCGAGGGCCTCGCGCGGCCAGCCGACGAGGTTGATCGCCATGACCGGCGTGCCGCCCATCGCGTAGACGTCCGAGAGCGCGTTCGCCGCGGCGATCCGGCCCCAGTCGTAGGGGTCGTCGACGACCGGGGTGAAGAAGTCGGCGGTGGAGATCACGGCGATCCCGCCCTCGACGCGGACGGCCGCGGCGTCGTCGCCGTCGTCGAGCCCGACGAGGACGTCCGCGCCGATGGCCGGGTCGACGCCGCGCAGGCCGGCGACGAGGTCCTCGAGCTCACCGGCGGGGATCTTGCAGGCGCAGCCGCCGCCGCGGGCGAGCTGGGTCAGCCGAAGAGGTTGCATAAGCCCACCCTAGGAGCAGGGATCTAGGCTGACCCGTGGAGGCGTCCGGGTTCCTGGTGGGCCCCCCGGTCTTCAACACCGGTGAGACCGAGCATCTCGGTCTGGCGGGTTCGATTCCCGTCCGCCTCCGCCAACTCGTCCACGGGCGCCGACGCCCGCCCGCGCAGCCGAAGGGAGCACGGTGAGCCAGTCCGACCCGCGTCGCGCGATCCCGCGCACCGACGCGCTGCTCGCCTCCCCGGCCCTGGTGGAGGCGGCCGCGCGCCTGGGCCGCGACACGGTCCGGGCCGCGGTCACCGGTGCCCAGGAGCGCGCCCGGCGCGGCGAGATCCCGCCCGCCGAGGTGGAGGCGGCCGCGCTCGCGGCGCTGCCGACGCGTGCCAGCTCGCTGACCCCGGTGCTCAACGCCACGGGGGTCGTCGTCCACACCAACCTGGGTCGCGCCCCGCTCTCCGCGGCGGCGCTCGAGGCCGTCCTCGACGCCGCCGGGCACGTCGACGTCGAGCTCGACCTGACCAGCGGCGCGCGCGGGCGCCGGGGGGCCGGGATGCTGGCGGCCCTGCGCGCGGCGGTGCCCGACGCCGGCGGGGCGCTCGTCGTCAACAACGGCGCGGCCGCCCTCGTCCTCGCGACCACCGCGCTGGCGGCGGGGCGGGAGGTGGTCGTCTCCCGCGGGGAGATGGTCGAGATCGGCGACGGCTTCCGGCTGCCCGACCTCATCGCCTCGACGGGGGCGCGGCTGCGCGAGGTCGGCACGACCAACCGCACGCACCTGCGCGACTACGCCGACGCGATCGGGCCGGACACCGGGTGCGTCCTCAAGGTGCACCCCAGCAACTTCCGGGTCGAGGGCTTCGTCTCCGGGGTGGGCCTGGCGGAGCTCGCGACCCTCCGTCGCCCCGACGGCAGCCCGGTCCCCGTGGTCGCCGACATCGGCTCCGGGCTGCTGCGGCCCGACCCGCTCCTGCCCGACGAGCCCGACGCCACCACCACCCTGCGCGCCGGCGCGACCGTCGTCACCGCCAGCGGCGACAAGCTGCTCGGTGGGCCGCAGGCGGGGCTCGTGCTCGGCGACGCCGACGTCGTCGAGCGCCTGCGTCGCCACCCGCTCGCCCGCGCGCTCCGCGTCGACAAGCTCACGGTCGCCGCCCTCGAGGCCACGCTCCGCGGCCCCTCGACGCCGGTCCACGACGCTCTCCACGCACCCGTCGACGAGCTGCGCCGCCGGGCGCGGCGGCTGGCCGACGAGCTCGGCCGCGAGGTCGTGCCGGTCGAGGGCCGGGTCGGCGGCGGCGGGGCGCCCGGGGTCCCGCTCCCGGGCTGGGCCGTCGAGGTTCCCGTCGAGGCGGTCTCCCGGCTGCGGCAGCCGACCGGCGACGTGCCCGCCGTCCTCGCGCGCGTCGACGACGGCCTCGGACTTGTGGACGTGCGCTGCATACCCCCGGACCGGGACGCCGACCTGCTGCGGGCTCTGCGCGAGGCGCTCGCGGCCCCGCCGGCATGAGGCGGGTCCTCGCCACGGCCGGGCACGTCGACCACGGCAAGTCCACGCTCGTCCGGGCGCTGACCGGGCGGGATCCCGACCGGCTGGCGGAGGAGCAGGCCCGCGGGCTGACGATCGAGCTGGGCTTCGCCTGGACCACGCTGCCGGACGGCACCGACGTGGCGTTCGTCGACGTGCCGGGGCACCAGCGGTTCGTCGCGACGACGCTGACCGGTCTCGGGCCCGCCCCCGCCGTCGTCTTCGTCGTCGCCGCCGACCAGGGCTGGCAGGCCCAGAGCAGCGAGCACCTCGCCGCGGTCCGTGCCCTCGGCATCCCCGACGGGCTGCTCGTGCTCGCCCGGGCCGATCTCGCCGACGAGGAGCGGACGGCGCGGACCCGCGAGGAGGCCGAGCGGCGGCTGCGCGGCGCCGGGGTCACCGCCGAGACGGTCGTGGTCTCCGCCCGCACCGGTGCGGGTGTGCCGCAGCTCCGGGAAGCGCTTGGGCGGCTGGTGGCGAGGTTGCCCGAGCCCGACCCGGCGGCCCCCGTCCGGCTGTGGTGCGACCGGTCCTTCACGGTGCCCGGCGCCGGCACGGTCGTCACGGGCACCCTGGGCGGCGGGACCCTGGCCGGCGGGGACCGGCTGGTGGCGTTCGGTCCCGACCGGGCGCGGGAGGTCGTCGTCCGGGGGCTGCACAGCGCGGACGTGGCCCGCGAGAGCGTCGGCCCGGTCTCGCGGGTGGCCGTCAACGTGCGCCGGGTCGAGGCGGCCGACGTGCCGCGCGGCTCGGTGCTGGTGACGCCCGACGCCTTCGGCGAGGCGGTCGTCCTCGACGTCGCGGTGGCGCCGGTCCCGCTCGACCTCGACCCGCGTCCCGGGCGGCCGCTGCCTCCCCAGCACGCCGTGCTCCACGTCGGCACGACCGACCGGCCGGTGCACGTGCGGCCGCTGGGCGAGCGGCACGCCCGGCTCACCCTGCCCTCGCCGCTGCCGTGGCACGTCGGCGACCGCCTGCTCCTGCGCGACCCGGGCACCCGTCGCCTGTGGTCCGCCACCGTCGTGGACGTCGACCCGCTGCCGCTGCGCCGCCGGGGTGCTGCTCGCCGGCGGGCCGAGGACCTGGAGACCGGCGGCCCGCTCGCCGACCTGCGGTTGCGGTCGCGGTCGGCCGTGAGCCCGGACGAGCTGCGGCGGCTGGCCCTGCCGGAACCCACTGCCGGGGCGCGGGTCGGCTCCTGGTGGGTGGACGAGGAGGCGGTGCGGGGCTGGACCGCCCGGGCCGGGCAGGTGGTTCGTGCCCAGTCCGAGGCCCAGCCCCTCAGCGCCGGGGTGCCCGTCGTCGAGCTGGCCCGCCGGCTCGACCTGCCCGACCACCTGGAGGACCTGGGCCCCGACCTCGTGCGGCACGTCGCCCCGCGCGCGGGGCTGGAGATCACCGACGGGCGCGTGCACCTGCCCCGCGACGCCGGGCTGGGTCCGGCCGAGGCCGCCGTCGCCGAGCTCGAGGCGCGGCTGCGCGGGTCGCCGTTCGCGGCTCCGGAGCGCGAGGACCTCGACCGGCTCGGCCTGGGCCCGGCCGAGCTCGCGGCCGCCGCACGGGTGGGTCGGCTGCTGCGGCTGCCCGACGACGTGGTGCTGCTGCCCGACGCCCCGGCCCGGGCGATGCGCGAGCTCGCGACGCTGCCGCAGCCGTTCACGCTCAGCGAGGCGCGGCAGGCCCTCGGCACGACGCGGCGGGTGGCCGTCCCGCTGCTGGAGCACCTCGACGGGCGCGGCTGGACCCGCCGCCTGGACGGGCGGCTGCGCCAGGTCGTGCGCTAGCTCCGCGCCTCGCGGGCTTCCCTCGCCGGGCGCGGCTGGCGGCTCCCGCTCGTGGCTCGTCCCTCGCGGGTCGGACAAGGTTGTGCCGCTGGTGCGCCGTCGCGAACGACGTCCGACCGGCACAACCTTGCCTGGCGCGGGACCCGCCTGCCGCTCAGGCCGGGGTCGCCACCGCCCGCCGGTGCCACCGCCAGAGCGTCGCCCCGACGGCCGACAGCGCGGCGCTCGTCAGGGCCGCCGTGAGCAGGCTGCCCGTCACCAGCGGCGCGAGCACGCCGGCGAGCAGGGCGTTGGAGATCAGCACGGCGAAGGCCGACATCGAGGCGGCCGACCCGAGCCGGTGCGGGAAGAGGTCGAGCAGCGCCAGCTGCAGGACCGGGAAGGCCACGCCGATCGCCGTCCCCAGCAGCGTCGGCCCGACGAGCACCCACGGCAGCCGGGGTGCGAGGGCCGCGAGGGCGACGTTGGCGGACGCGGCGACGAGCACGAGGATCATCGTGCGGTCGACCAGCACAGGGCCGGAGACCCGCCCGGCGACGCGACCGCTGATCCAGGAGCCGACGGCCATGCCGCCCACCAGCGGCACGAAGAGCATCCAGAAGTCCTGCTCGCCCAGCCCGAGCAGGTCGACGACGATGATCGGCGCGGCCAGCACGTAGAAGATGTAGGCGCCGAAGGTCGCCACCATCGCCACCGAGAGGCGCAGGAAGGTGAAGGACCGGGCGACCGCCCAGAGGCCGGCGAGGATCGGGCCGACGCGCAGGGGGACCCGGTCGGCCGGGTCGAGGGTCTCGGGCAGGACCAGCACCATGGCCACCGCGACCACGAGCGCGTAGGTGCCGACGAACCAGAAGATCACCGGCCAGGTCCCGAGCTGGAGCAGCCAGCCGCCGATGATCGGCGCCATGGCCGGCGCGATCGCGAAGATCAGCATGACCTGGCTCATGAGGCGCTGCGCCCGAGCCCCGGAGTAGAGGTCGCGGATCACCGCGCGGCTCACCACCGTCGCGGCCCCGGCGAAGATCCCCTGCACCCCGCGCCCGACGAGCAGCCAGCCGAGGGTGGGGGCGAGCGCGCAGACCACGGAGGCCACGACATACCCGAGGAGCCCGACGAGCATCACCGGCTTGCGGCCCAGGGCGTCCGAGAGCGGCCCGTGCAGGACGCTCATCGCGGCGAAGGAGAGCAGGTAGACGCTCGTCACCTGCTGCAGCGAGGCGGCGTCGGCGTCGAACTGTTCCCCGAGCGAGACGAAGCCGGGGAAGATCGTGTCGATCGTGAAGGGCCCGAGCATGGCCAGAGCGGCCACGACGGTCGTCACGGCCCAGGCGGGAGGCGCTCCACGAGCCCTCACCGGCGAGGACCCTCCGGCAGCTCCACGGTGAACAGCGGCAGGAAGAAGTGCGCGAGCGGCCCGATGAGGACCGCGTAGAGGACGGTGCCGAGACCGACGACCCCGCCGAGCAGCCACCCCACGGCCACCACGACGACCTCCAGGACGGTCCGGACCAGCCGGATCGAGCGCCCGGAGACGCGCGCCAGCCCGGTCATCAGCCCGTCGCGCGGGCCGGGGCCGAACTGCGAGCCGATGTACATGCCGGTGGCCACGCCGTTGAGGAGGATGCCGCCGAGCAGGAGCAGGACCCGCCACCCGAGCTCGTCGGTCTCCGGCAGCAGGGCCAGCGTCAGGTCGGCCGACGGGCCGATGAGCAGGGCGTTGAGCACGGTCCCCAGGCCCGGGCGCTGCCGCAGCGGGATCCACAGCAGCAGCACGAGGATCGAGACGCCGACGACCACCGTGCCGAAGCTCAGCGGCAACTGCTCCTGCAGACCCACGTGGAGCACGTCCCAGGGGATCAGCCCCAGCACGCTGCGCACGACCATCGCCATCGAGGCGCCGTAGAGGAAGAGCCCGACGAGCAGCAGCGTCAGCCGGGGCGCGAGCCGGCCGGCGCGCAGCTGCTCGATCGGGCCGAGGTTGGCCAGCTGGCGCCTCGGGGCAGGGGTTCGGAACACGAGCGCCAGTGTGCCGGACGAGGGGCGGGCTGCCCCGGTCAGCCCTACAGTGAGGACGTCCCCTCGTCCCGACCCGCAGGAGAACACCGCCATGAGCGAGCACCGGCCCGGCATGGGCGCCTTCCCCGTCGACGGGGGATTCGCCTTCCGCGTCTGGGCCCCGCACGCCGACGCCGTCGCCGTCGTCGGCGACTTCAACGGGTGGGACGGGTCCGCGCACCCGATGACGGCCGAGGAGAACGGCCACTGGTATGCCGAGGTGCCGGGCGCCGAGCACGGCCAGGAATACCAGTTCCTCCTCACCAACGGCGAGGCCAGCTTTCTGCGGATCGACCCGCGAGCGCTCGCGGTGACCAACTCCGTCGGCAACGGCATCCTCTACGACCAGGGCCGCTTCGACTGGGAGGGCGACGAGCGGTTCGACACCCCGGCGCAGCACGAGCTCGTCATCTACGAGACCCACATCGGCTCGTTCATGCCCACCCCCGAGGGTGGCCCGGCCGACCTGCACGACCTCAGCGGCCGCCTCGACTACCTCCACGGTCTGGGCGTCAACGCGATCGAGCTCATGCCGCTCATGGAGTTCGCCGGCGACTACTCCTGGGGCTACAACCCGGCGCACGTCTTCGCCGTCGAGCACACCTACGGCGGCCCGGACGCCCTCAAGACCTTCGTCCGGGAGGCGCACCGCCACGGCATCGCGGTCCTCGTCGACGTCGTCTACAACCACTTCGGGCCCAGCGACCTGTCGCTGTGGCAGTTCGACGGCTGGAGCGAGGACGGCAAGGGCGGGATCTACTTCTACAACGACGAGCGGTCGAACACTCCGTGGGGCGACACCCGCCCGGACTACGGCCGGCCCGAGGTGCGCGCCTTCATCCTCGACAACGCCCGCATGTGGCTGCGCGACTACCACGCCGACGGCCTGCGCCTCGACATGACGCCCTACATGCGGCACGTCGACGGCTTCAGCGGCGACATCCCCGAGGGCTGGGCGACGATGCGTGCGGTGGGCGAGCTGGTGCGCACCGAGTTCCCCGGTCGCCTGGCCATCGCCGAGGACCTGCACGCCGAGCCCGCGGTCACCTCCGTCGAGGAGGGCGGGGCCGCGATGCACGCCCAGTGGGACAGCGAGTTCGTCCACCCGGTGCGCGAGGCGCTCATCACTCCCGCCGACGAGGACCGCTCGGTGCCGGCCGTCGCGAAGGCCGTGCTCCACCGCTACCAGCACGCCTTCGACCGCGTCGTCTACGTCGAGTCCCACGACGAGGTCGCCAACGGCAAGGCCCGGATCACCACCGAGGTCGCCGGCGACGACTCCGACGGCTGGCACGCGCAGAAGCGCGCCACCCTGGGTGCGGCGCTGGTCCTCACCGCCCCGGGAATGCCGATGCTCTTCCAGGGGCAGGAGTTCCTGGAGGACGAGTGGTTCCGCGACACCGTGCCGCTGGACTGGGAGCGGGCCTGGGCCTTCCGCGACATCACCCAGCTCTTCCGCGACCTGGTCTCGATGCGCCGCAACCTCGACGGCACCTCCGCCGGTCTGACCGGCCCGAACACCACGCTCGTCACCCTCGACGACGACGCCAACCTGCTCGCCTACGTGCGCTCGACCGACGACGACCAGCACGTCCTCGTCGCGATCAACCTCACCGCCGAGCCGGTGCAGCGCGAGGTGGAGGTGCCCGGCAGCCACTGGCGCCTGGTGCTCAACACCGACGCCAGGCGTTACAGCCAGCTCTTCGGGGACCACCCCACGCCGGACCTGGTCGTCGAGGACGGGCGCGCCATGCTCGACATCGGCCCCTACTCGGCCGCGCTCTTCCTGCCGGCCTGAGGCGGGGGCGAACTCAGGGCCGCAGGTCGCTCCGCGCGCTGCGTGGCGCCATACCGTGCTCGACCCCCCAGCGCACCGCCTGCGACCGGCGGGTCACCCCGATCTTGCGGTAGGCCTGCCGGATGTAGGTCTTGACCGAGTTGATCGACAGGTAGGTGCGCTGCGCGATCTCCTCGTTGGTCAGGCCCTGGGTGATCAGCGCGAGCACCTCGGCCTCACGGCCGGAGAGCCCGGCGGCGCGCCCGGGCCAGTCGCCCGTGGCCTGCTCGGGCGCCACGTTCGTCACGACGTCCGTGCCGTCCCCACCTCGGTCGGCGGTCCCGGACACCACGACCTCACCACCGGCGACCCGCTCGATCGCGTCGACGAGGTCCTCGGCGGGGGTGCTCTTGGCGAGGAAGCCGCAGGCCCCCTTGGCGAGCGCGGCGTCCACGAGCTCGCGGGGCGTGTCCCAGGTGAAGACGACCACCCGCCCCGAGCGTCGGTCGGCCACCACCGCGTCGAGGTGCTCGTCGGGCACCGGGTGGCCGGCGAAGGTGTCGAGGAGGCTGACGTCGACCGGGTGGCGGAGGTCGCCGTCGATGTCCAGCTCGACCACCTCGACCCGGTGCCGGTAGGGCTCGAGCATGGCGGCCAGGCCGCGCACCACGACCTCGTAGTCGTTGAGGATCGCGATGCGCACGGGGCGGGGAGCGCTCATCCAGGCAGGATAGGGGGTGGTCGGACCGTCGTGCCGCACCCGTGCCACACCCCCAGGGGGGTGGCCCGACTTGAACCGCGCGACTAGGCTCGGGGCGTGTCTTCGACAATCGCAGTTCTGACCATGGCCAAAGGTCGTCATGACCACCTCCTGGGCCAGGTCGACGGGTTGTCCGTCGGCTCAATGCCGCCTGTCGTCCACGGCGTCATCTCGATGGGCGACCGCGACCTGACCCGGGGCCGCCTTCCCCTCGGCACCGACCGCTGGCGCACCGTGGTGCGCCCCGTCCAGTCCGACCGCCGCGCCCTGCCCTTCGCCCAGGCGCGCAACACCGGTGCGGAGATCGCCGCCGAGAACGGCGCCGACCTGCTGTTCTTCCTCGGTGGCGACATCATCCCCGGCAAGCGCGCGCTGGAGCGCTTTTCCGACGCCATCGCCGCCGGCCCGCCGGAGGGCGCGACCGGCCCGATCGTCTGGCAGGGCCCCCTCCTCGACCTTCCGCCGGTGGAGAACCCCGCGCTGGGCTACCCCTTCGGTCGCCTCGCCGAGATCGCCACGCCCGTGGCCAGCGACCCGCTCCTGGAGCCGGGGCAGCTCGCGGTCGAGACCGACTGGGGCCACTTCCGCGGCTACTCCTTCGCGATGACCGTCGCCGACTTCGCCGAGGTCGGCGGATTCTGCGCCGACTACGCGGGGCACGGCCTCGAGGATGCCGACTTCGCCGAGAAGCTGAAGCGGGCCGGCGGCTCGCTGGTCTGGGTCGGCGGCGCCGCCTCCTACCGCCAGCCCGTCCCGGCGCCGGAGATCGCCGACGAGCTGCGCATCGCCCTGCGCCACGCCACCACCTGGCGGGCGCGCTGGGCCGAGGACCCCGACCACCCGCTCTTCGACCGGCTGCTCGGCGCCGGCGTGCTCCAGCGCGCCGAGACCGGCGGATTCGTCGCCGTCTGACGCTCCCGGCTGCTCATCCGGTCCTCGTGGTTGCGAGCGTGATCCCGAAGGGCCTTCGGACCGCTCCCGTCGCGGCGGGGGAAGAGCTCCACCGAGCGGCCCCGGGCTGTTCGCATCCCGGGGCCCAGGGCGCCTGCATCCTCGGACTCGGGGTTGAGGATGCAGGCGCCCGCCTGTCCCGGCAGACCCTGACCGAGCGGGCCCCGACCCGGGGGGTGCGTCAGTCGCTCACCCGCACGAACCCATGGGCGCCCCGCTCGGCGTCGACCATGACGTGGGTGACCACCGGATAGGTGCCCGCCTCGGGGAAGGTGAGCTCGACGAAGCCGCCCTGGGCCGCCTGCAGCCCGAGGGCCTGCGAGCCCGCGCCCTCCGCCTCCGGCCCGAGCAGGTAGGCACCCTCGGAGTAGACGGTGTCGAACTGCCCGCCCACCACGTGGAAGGAGCTCGCCCGGTTGGGCCCGGCGTCGAGCACCCAGATCCGCACCCGCTCGCCCACGCGGGCGGTCAGCACGTGCTCGTCGTACTGGTTGGCGATCCCGTTGAAGGTCACGAACGTCGGCCGCTCGGCCCCGATCGCGTCGGCGTCCACCTCGGCCGCCTCGGCGCCGCCCTGCCCGGTCCCCGCCGCGAGGTAGACCTCCGACTGGACGAGGACGTACTCCCGGTCGACCGCGGGCAGCCCCTCCGCCGGCTCCACGATCACCGCCCCGTGCATGCCGGCGGCGATGTGGCTGCTCATCGGCATGGTGGAGCAGTGGTACATCCAGATGCCGGCCCGGGTGGTGGTGAAGGTGTAGACCAGCGACTCGCCCGGCGGGATGGTGCGCATCGGCTCGTCGGGGGCCAGCGCACCGGCGTGGAAGTCGATGGAGTGCCCCATCGTGCCGTCGTTGACGAGGGTGATCTCGAAGGTGTCGCCGACCTTGCCGCGCAGCGTCGGCCCGGGCACCTGCCCGTCGAACGTCCAGCGCAGCTGGGTGACGCCCGGCGCCACCTCGAGCTCCTGCTCGGTCGCACGCAGCGTGAGACGGTGGGTGGTCCCGGCCGGGGTGGTCAGCGGCGGCAGGGCCGGGTCGACGGGATCGGCGACGGAGGCCTCCGGGTCCAGCACCACCGTGGGGTATGCCGTGCCGTCGGCGGCGCCCGCTCCTGCGGCGGCGCCGTGGCCCCCGTGGTCCGCGGCGGCGGCGCCGGACGGATCCGGGTCCGCCCCGGCCGCCGGTGTCCCGCCCTCGTCGACGACCACGACGTCGAGGACCATTCCCATCTGGCGGTGGCCGACGATCGTGCACCAGCCCTGGGCCGACGCTCCCACGACACCCAGGTCGAGGGTGGCGGACTCGCCTGCCCCCAGCCGGGGCGTGCGCTCGCCGAGCAGCTGCAGGTCGTGCACGTTGGTCGGGTCGGTGTTGGTGAGCTCGACCACGAGCCGGTCGCCACGCGGCACCTCGATGCGGGAGGGCTCGAAGCGCATGTCGACGGCCGACACCTGCACGGTCGTCGTCCGACCGGTCGGCTCGACGACAGACGCCGCGACGTCGCCCGCGCCGGCGACCCCGCCCAGGCCCGCGGCCGCGGGGTCGAGCGCGACGCCGACCGAGACCGCGAGCACGAGGGCCGAGACGGCCGCGACGAGCTGGCTGCCCGACCAGACCGAGGGCAGGTGGTCGGGACCGCCGGGGGCCGTGCCGGGGGAGGGGGTGGCGCCCGCCGGCCGCTCGCCCCGGGTGCGGGCCGCCTCGACCTCGCGCCGCGCCCGCACGGCGGCCAGGATGCCGCCCAGCATGAGCGGCACGAAGGTCGCCAGGGCCACCACGACCAGGATCGACAGGATCACCCGGACGATGCTCGGCACCGGCAGGAGGCACAGCAGCAGCCCACCGTTGACGACGACCAGCCGGGCGGTGCCCCAGCGGTCGAACCACGCCTGCCCCGCCCGCACGACCGTCTTGCCTCCTCCGAGCGCGCTCGGCACCAGGTAGGACAGGGCTCCCGGCAGCAGCTGCGCGGCGAAGCCCACGACGAGGATGGCGGTCGTGGTCCCGAAGCCGTCGGTGAACTCCGCCCACGTCTCCGTGGTCGACAGCCGCACCAGGAGAACGACGATCCCCGCCAGCCACCAGACCAGCGACAGCCCGACCGACGCGGGCGCGAACTCCCGCGGACGGGCCGTCCGCGCCGGCGCCAGCACGGCCGAGCCCCACCACAGCAGGGACACGGCATAGAGGGCGAGGGCGGCGACCGTCACCCACCGCAGGTCGGCCAGCGCGCCGGCGACGAGGAGGCCGACCGCACCGACCAGCCCGGGCAGCGCCTGCTCGGCCCGGCGCTCGGCCCGCGGCCCGATCGTCGTGCGCAGCATCGTCGGCCAGAGGGTGAGCAGCGTGCCGGTGACGGTCAGCCCGACCCAGCCGAGCACGTTGACGGTGATGTGCGCCAGCAGCAGCCGGCCGTGGGTCCGGTCGTCGAGCCCCAGGGCCAGGGTGGCGCCCAGCGCGATGCCGACGGGCAGGCACACGGCGGCCGCGAGGTAGTAGCGCACCGTGACGCGGAAACGACCCGGCAGCGCGGCACGGAGCCGGCGGAAGAGCTGCACCCCGTGCCAGACCACGGCGGTCGTCACGAGGGTCGCGCCGACCACCGTCACCGGCCAGGTGGCCGTCGGCACCCCGACGAGCACGGTCGCGGTCCCGACCAGCAGCAGGACCAGCCGCCGGCTCTGCTGCCGCCGCTCGTCCAGGCCCGGCGCGGTCTTGAGCAGCGCCTGGGTGAAGTGGGTGCTCCAGACCATGATCGAGTGCGTCAGGGCCCCGAGCAGGACGAGGTGCACCATGAGCCACCGCGATCCCGGCAGGAACGGGTGGACGAGCGTCGTGACCACGGCCAGCACCATCCACAGCAGACCCGGGTAGTCGCGCAGCGGCCAGCGCCCGCGCGCGCCGCGCCCGGAGGTCGGGCGGGCCGGGGGCGCGGGACGCGAGGGGGACATCGGCAGGGTGGGCATCAGGCGTGCTCCTCCGGAGCGGTCGGTCGGGGGACCGCGGCCATGGCCGCGGGAGGGGTGTGCGGTGCACGCTCCGGTCGGCGGCGTGCGGCCACGGCCGTGCCGACCGTGACGAGGAGGAAGAGCAGGACGGCGGCGACGTTGGCGACGAGCGCGACCTGCCAGCCGTCCGACGCGTCCCGGAGCACCGTGACCACCCGGGCCAGCAGGCTCGTGTGCAGTGCGGCGAGCGGCACCCACATCGGCGTCGAGTAGGGCAGCCGGGCCCGCAGGACCGCGGGCAGGATGACCGGCGCGTGGGCCAGGATCATCGACATCGCGAAGCCGAGGAAGGTCGCGTGGACGACGACGTCGTAGCCCGCCGTCGTCGGGTCGGGGGAGCCCAGCACCGCCAGGCCGAGGCCGGCGACGAGCAGCCAGCCGTAGCCGAGCAGCAGGGCCGCCGCGGCGAACCGGGGCAGACCCGTCGAGCGGACCAGACGGCGGGCGACGTCGTGCTGCAGCAGCCACAGCGTCAGGGCGACGAGGACGACGCCCTGGGCCCGCCCTCCGAGGGAGGGCCACAGGAGCGCGGCCAGGGCGGTGCCGGTGAGGACGGCGGCGAAGGCGGTCAGGGCGCGGTGCGCGCCGGTGGGCATCGCGAGGCGGGCGAGCTCGACGCGCTCGGCGGCGATGGTCAGCACGACGAAGGCGACGAGCAGCGGCACGACCGCCGCGACCTCGAGCCGGGTCAGCAGCAGGGCGGCGCAGGCGGCGAGCACGGCCCCGAGCGCCTGGACGCCGACGAGCGGGTCGCCGTTGCGTCGGCCCAGGGCGCCGTAGACCACGACGAGGAGCACCAGGCCCTGCACCATGAGCAGGCGGCCGAGGAGCGGGTCGGGGAGCACGACGAGGGCGAGGGCTCCCGCCCCGAGCATCCCGGGGGCGAGCAGGCCCCACGCCGCGCGCAGGGCCACGGCGCGCTCGAGGGCGATCACCGTGCCGAGGAAGCCGAGCACCATGAGGGGCCCGTGGAGCAGGGCGAGGCGGGGGCTGCCCGCCGGGGCCGGCACGCCGGCCAGGGTCAGCGCGGCGTCGAGGCCGGCGAGCAGGGCCAGCCCGCCCGGGACGAGCAGGAGCGGGGCCCAGCGGGGTGCTCGGGGAGGACCGGCGACGCTCATGCCACCGGTGGGGGCGTCACGTCGTCGACCTCCTCCCAGTCGGGCCCCTCGAGCGCGATGGCGGAGGCGGGGAAGAGGCCGTTGTCCTCCCGGTCGATGTGGTGCCGCAGGTCGTGCAGGAAGCGGTCGACCAGCGCGGGGTCGCCGGGGTCGGCGCCCCGGATCGCCGCCAGCTGCGCGTCGAGCGTCGTGTGCTCGGCGCAGAGGCTGTCGATGTGGTCGGTGAACTCCTCCTGCCGCCGCATCACCGCGAAGAGGCCGACCTCCTCGCTGCGGGTGTGCGGGTGCAGCAGGCCCTCCACCCGGTCGGCGGCCGCCGCCACCTGCGAGGGGTCGCCCCCCTCGCAGGCGCGGCGGAGCTCGCCGGCGGCATTGATGATCTCGGTGTGCTCGGCCATGAACCGGCCGATCACCGAGATCGACTCGCAGCCGCAGTAGGTGCACATCGTCAGGCGGAGCGGGTGAAGCGCAGCGTCCAGGCCTCGGGGCCGCGGACGAGGTACTCCCACGTCAGCGCGTCGCCCTCGCGGTCGGCGATCTGGGCCAGCAGCGGCAGCGGGTCGTGCGGGGCCACGAGGTCCATCTGGGCGCCGGGGCGGACGCCGGACAGGGCGCCGAAGATCGTCGCGTGCCGGATGGCGTGCGGGATCTCGCGGGCGTCGAGCGCGGGCACGCCCTCGTCGGTGCAGCCGCAGCCGCAGCCTCCCTCGCGGACGGCGGAGATGGGCAGGTCGGTCATGGGGGTTCCTCTCGGTGGGGTGGGGTGTGGCGGGGTATGCCGTGCGCCGGCTCGGTCAGCCGGGCTTCGGGGCGCCGGGGCGGGCGTAGCGCCACCAGGTGATCGCGACGCACATCACGGCCCAGGCGATGCCGATGACGTAGAAGGCGGTCGGGCTCATGATCGTCAGGCCGACGCCGAAGAGGAACGGCCCGAAGGCGGCGATCGCGGCGGTCCAGCCGATGACGCCACCGGCCTGTCGGCGCTCGAAGATCATCGGCATCTGCTTGAAGGTCGAGGCGTTGCCGATGCCGGCGAAGAGGAAGATCGCGATCATGCCGAGGAGGAAGTGGCGGAAGTCGCCGCTGAGGGCCTCGGCCGAGCTGGTGTCGGGGGTCAGGGCCGGAATGGTGATCGCGATCGAGCCGATGAGGCCCAGGCCCGAGATCAGCGTCCAGATCGCGCCGCCCATCCGGTCGGTGAGCGGCGAGAAGAGCACACGGGCGCCGGCGCCGACGAGCGGGCCGAGGAAGACGAAGGCCGCCACGTCCGGCACGTCGTAGCCGGCGACGAGCATCTGGGCGTCGGCCCCCGCACCCTGGACGATGTCGGGGTTGCCGATGCCGTAGAGGTTGGCCATGAGGAGGCCGAACTGCGCCGACAGCCCGGAGAAGGTGCCGAAGGTCATGATGTAGAGCAGCGTCATCCACCAGGTGTCCTGGTTGCCGAAGATGTCGAACTGCTGGCGGATGTTGGCCTTGACCGGCACCGACTTGAGCATCGTCCAGGCGAGCACCGCGCCGACCACCATGAGCGGGATCCACACGAAGGCGGCGTTCTGGTACCAGACCTCCTGCGGCTCCTGGCCCGGGAAGGTCATCGACTGGCTGCCGCCGAAGACCGCCAGCGCGCCGAGGCCGATGAGGTAGGGCGTGAGCAGCTGGACGAAGGAGACGCCGAAGTTGCCGATGCCCGCCTGCAGTCCCAGGGCGGTGCCCTGCTTGCGCTTGGGGAAGAAGTAGGAGGTCGAGGGCATGAAGCCGGAGAAGACGCCGCCGCCGATGCCGGCGAGGAAGGCCAGCACCATGAGCTCCCAGTAGGGGGCGGTCGGCTCCTGCACGCGCACGCCCCAGCCGAGCGTGGAGGCGATGAGCAGCAGCGTGCTCAGGCTCACCATCTTGCGCGTGCCCATCATCGGCGGCAGGACCATCCACACCAGGCGGAAGAGGCCGGCGGCCAGGCCGGGCATGGCGGCCATCCAGTAGAGCTGACCCTGGCTGAAGGTGTAGCCGAGGGCGTTGAGCTTGGGGATGATCGCGCTGGGCAGGAACCAGGCGACGAAGGCCAGCGTCAGGCAGAAGGTGGTGATCCACAGGGTGCGCCAGGCCAGCCCGCTGTCCCAGGTCTCCTCGTTCTCGGGGTCCCAGGACTGCAGCCACTCACCTCCGGTGCGGCGGTCGTCGACGGTGCTCATGGGCAGGTCTCCTCAGAGGGTCGTGCCGACGGCCACGGCGGCCGGGGCAGGGGCGGTGGGGACGGGGGCCTCGAGGTCGTCGGAGACCTCGGGGGAGCGCTCGTGCAGCATCCGCACGACCGTCAGGTGCATCCACACCAGGCAGACGGCGGTGAGCAGGAAGAGCACGAAGAAGGTCGAGGTCGGGAAGCCCGACCACGCCTGGGTGTAGGCGAACAGCGGCGGCAGGAAGAAGCCGCCGAGACCGCCGAGCATGCCGACCAGCCCGCCGACGGGGCCGACGGCGCCGGGGAAGTACTCGGGGATGTGCTTGTAGACGGCGGCCTTGCCCACGCCCATGGCGCAGCCGAGCAGGAAGAGCAGGGCGGTGAACGGGACGATGTGCATCGCGTAGGCCAGGTGCTCGGTCCGGCTGCCGTCGGCGTGCTCGATGACGACGTGGCCGTTGGGCATCATGAGGAGGCCCGTGGTGACGAGCATGACCACGAACGTGCCGTACATCGCCCGGCGGGCGCCCCAGCGGTCGGAGAACCAGCCGCCGACGGGCCGGAGCAGCGAGGCCGGGAAGATGAACAGCGCGGTGAGCAGCCCGGCCGTCGTGAGCGAGACCCCGAAGTTGTTCATGTAGTAGAGGGGCATCCAGGCCGACAGCGCGACGTAGGCGCCGAAGACGGCGACGTAGTAGAGGCTGAAGCGCCAGACGCGGGGCTGCGACAGCGGCGCGAGCATCTCGCGCAGCGGCCGGGTGGCGCCGGGCATGCGGTCCTGGGACGGGGTCACGACCCAGAGCACGACCGCCATGACGAGCAGCAGCACCGCGTAGACGACCGGGATGAGGCGCCACCCGCCCTGCAGCCCGAGCACGACGGTGGTGCCGGCCGTGGCGGCGATGATCGGCGGGCCGATGAACTTGGTCACCGACGCTCCGACGTTGCCGGCGCCGAAGAGCCCGAGCGCGAAGCCCTGGCGCTCACGGGGCGCCCAGGCGGCGTTCCACGCGATGCCGACGCTGAAGGCGTTGCCGGCGAAGCCGACGAGGAAGGCCAGCACGAGCAGCATCGCGTAGCTGTCGGCCCGGCTGACCAGGAAGGCCGGCACGGCCGTGACCGCCAGCATCACCGAGAGCACCTTGCGACCGCCGACGCGGTCGGCCAGCATCCCCGCCGGCAGTCGCCACAGCGAGCCGTTGAGGACGGCGACGGCCGAGACCCACGACAGCTGGGTGTCGCTGAGGCCGAACTCCTCCTGGATCGGCTTGCCGAGGATCCCGAACATCAGCCAGACGGCGAACATCAGGGTGAACGCCACGGTGGACGCCCACATCACCCGGGTGGATCCGTTGCGGTCGGCCCGGTCCGGGGCGGTGCCGGACGTCGAGGGGCTGCTGCTCATCTGCGCTCCTGATTTGGAGGATAAAGATCATCGAAATGGCTGCCGAGTGTGATCCTACACCGCGTAGGAGTATGCTGCGGACAACCGCCCGGGCGGATGGCCCCGTGCTGATTTACGGCACGGAAGGTTGCTCTTATAACCGGGTTTGACCTGCGACGACACTCGTAGGATAGTTCCGGGCCGACGCCCGGGGGAGGTAGTTGCCACCCCCGGACGGCAGCCCTAGATTGTGCGCAACCGCTCATCCAAAAGGACCCTCGACATGACGAACTCGGTGGACGGCAGGGCCTCCCTGCTCGCCTCGGCCGTGCGGCGCAGGATCGTCGAGCACCTCGCCGCGCTGCCCCGGCTGGCCCTCGAGGGCCAGCCCACGCGCTCGAGCGGGATGACCGCGGCCGAGCTCGGCGAGGTCCTGGGGCTGCATGCGACCACCGTGCGTTTCCACCTCGACCAGCTCGTCGCGGGCGGCCTCGTCGAGGCGCACTTCGTGCGGGCGGGACGCGTCGGGCGGCCTTCCAAGCGCTACTTCGTCGCGCGGGAGGAGGTGCCGGTCGAGAGCGCGCCGCAGGTGGGCCCCTACCAGGTGCTCGCCGGGCTGCTGGCCGGCGCGCTGGACCCGGCGGGGGAGACGCCCACCCCCGAGGAGGCCGGTCGGCGCTGGGTCCGCGAGCGCCTGGGTGTCGTGCCCGACGTGACGGGGCCGCGGGGAGAGGCCGCACCGGCCGCCACGACCGGCGAGTGGCTGGCCGCCGTCGGCGGGGTCGTCGACCTGCTCGAGGAGTGGGGCTACTTCCCGGACCTCGAGGTCGACGGCCGGCAGGGTGACGCCCACCTCGTGCTGCGCGACTGCCCCTTCCTCGACCTCGCCCGTGTGCGCCCGGAGGTGGTCTGCGGCGTCCACCGCGGGCTGCTGCGCGGGGCCCTCGAGATGGCCGGCGAGTCCGGCGCCCGGGTGACGCTCCAGCCGTTCACCGGGCCGCGCACCTGCCAGGCCCACCTGCGGCGCGACCGCGACCGCCCCTCCGACCGACCCACCAATCCGACCGAGCCCCTGCCCACCGGCACCGACCAGGAGACCCCCCGATGAGTGACGTATCGACCCCGCGCCTCGACGGCCCCCTCAGCGACGCTCTCGTCGGCACCCGCCGGTTCTTCACCCGGGGGACCGTCTCCGACGACCGGCGCACGCTGCGCCTGGAGGGTGGCCGCTCCGGTGACGCCTTCTACCGCGACCGCTGGAGCCACGACAAGGTGGTCCGCTCCACGCACGGCGTCAACTGCACCGGGTCCTGCTCGTGGAAGGTCTACGTCAAGGACGGGATCATCACCTGGGAGGCGCAGCAGACCGACTACCCCTCGGCCGGCGCCGACCGCCCCGAGTACGAGCCCCGCGGGTGCCCCCGCGGGGCCGCCTTCTCCTGGTACACCTACAGCCCGACGCGGGTGCGCTATCCCTACGTCCGCGGGGTGCTCCTGGAGATGTTCCGCGCCGCCCGGGAGGAGTACGGCGACCCCGTGCTGGCCTGGGCCTCGATCGTCCAGGACGAGGAGCGCGTGCGCACCTACAAGTCGGCCCGCGGCAAGGGCGGGCTGATGCGCGCCAGCTGGGAGGAGGTCGTCGACCTCGTCGCCGCGGCCTACGTCTACACGGTCAAGCGCTACGGGCCCGACCGGATCGCCGGCTTCTCGCCGATCCCCGCGATGTCGCCCGTCTCCTACGCCTCCGGCGCCCGCTTCCACGAGCTCGTCGGCGCCCCGATGCTGTCCTTCTACGACTGGTACGCCGACCTGCCCAACGCCTCCCCGCAGATGTTCGGCGACCAGACCGACGTGCCCGAGTCCGGTGACTGGTGGGACGCCGGCTACCTCATCATGTGGGGCTCCAACGTCCCGCTCACCCGGACCCCCGACGCCCACTGGATGACCGAGGCGCGCTACCGGGGGCAGAAGGTCATCGCCGTCGCCCCCGACTACGCCGAGAACGTCAAGTTCGCCGACGAGTGGGTCGCCGCCGCGCCCGGCACCGACGGCGCGCTCGCGATGGGGATGGGGCACGTCGTCCTGCGGGAGTTCTTCGCCGACCGGCAGGTCGACTTCTTCACCGACTACAACCAGCGCTTCACCGACCTGCCCTTCCTCGTCACCCTCGACGAGGCCGACGACGGCAGCTACCGGCCCGGCAAGTTCCTCGTCGCCGGCGACCTGCCGGACCACCCGGAGTCGGGCAGCGAGAACGCCATGTGGAAGCCCGCCGTGCTCGACGGGGCGACCGGGGAGATCGCGATCCCCAACGGCACCCTCGGCCACCGCTTCGGCGACGAGGGCCTGGGCCGCTGGAACCTCGAGCTCGGCGACCTGCGCCCGGTGCTCACCCTCCACGGCGTCGCCGACGGCGCGGTCGAGGTGGCGCTGCCGCGCTTCGACAACCTCGAGGGCCACCAGGTCCTGGAGCGCCGCGGCGTCCCGGTCCGCCGGGTCGGCGACCGTCTGGTCACCACCGTGCTGGACCTGCTGCTCGCCCACTACGGCGTCGGCCGCGAGGGCCTGCCGGGGGCGTGGCCGACCGGCTACGACGACCCGTCCGCACCGGCCACGCCGGCCTGGGCCGCCCAGGTCACCGGCGTCCCGGAGGAGCAGATCGTGCGCCTGGCCCGGGAGTGGGCGCAGAACGCCATCGACAGCCAGGGCCGCGGCATGATCCTCATGGGCGCCGGCATCAACCACTGGTACCACTCCGACCAGATCTACCGTGCGCTCCTGGTGCTCACCTCGATCACCGGCTGCCAGGGTCGCAACGGCGGCGGCTGGGCGCACTACGTCGGCCAGGAGAAGGTCCGGCCGATCATGGGCTTCCAGCACCTGGCCTTCGCGCTCGACTGGGCCCGGCCGCCGCGGCACATGAACCAGACCGCCTACTGGTACGTCCACACCAGCCAGTACCGCTACGACACCTTCGACACCGACGGGGTCAACGGCGGGACCGGCGCCTTCGCGGGCCGGGCGACGATGGACCTGCTGGCGCAGTCGGTCCGCCTGGGGTGGACCCCGTCCTACCCGCAGTTCGACCGCAGCTCCCTGGACGTCGCCGACGAGGCGGCCCAGGCCGGGATGCCGGCGCCGGACTACGTCGCCCGCTCCCTGCAGGACGGCACGCTGCGCTTCGCCGTCGAGGACCCGGAGAACCCCGAGAACCACCCGCGAGTCCTCGCGCTGTGGCGCTCCAACCTGCTCGGCTCCTCCGCCAAGGGCAACGAGTACTTCCTCAAGCACCTGCTCGGCACCGACAACGCGGTGCGGGCCAGCGAGGCGCCGCCCGAGCTGCGCCCCCGCGACGTCGTCTGGCCGGAGCGGGCCCTGGAGGGCAAGCTCGACCTGCTGCTCACCCTCGACTTCCGGATGACGAGCTCCACGCTGTTCTCCGACGTCGTGCTCCCCGCCGCCACCTGGTACGAGAAGCACGACCTCAACACCACGGACATGCACCCGTTCATCCACTCCTTCAACCCGGCGATCGCCCCGCCGTGGCAGGCCAAGAGCGACTGGGAGGCGTGGAAGGCCATCGCGCGCCGGTTCTCCGAGCTGGCCGAGGACCACCTCGGCACCCGCACCGACGTCGTCACCAAGCCGCTGTGGCACGACACCCCCGAGGCCATGGCCACGGTCCACGGGCGGGTCCTCGACTGGCGCGACGGCGAGGTCGAGGCGGTGCCCGGCAAGACGCTCCCCGTCGTCGCCCAGGTCGAGCGCGACTACCCCGCGGTCTACGCCAAGATGACCTCGATCGGACCGCTGCTGGAGAAGGTCGGCATGGTCACCAAGGGTGTCGCCTACCAGGTGGGCCGCGAGGTCGACCTGCTCCGCCAGCGCCACGGCACCGTCGCCTCCGGCCCCGGCGCCGGCCAGCCACGGCTGGAGACCGACGTGCAGGTCGCCGACGCGATCATGCACCTGTCGGGCGTGAGCAACGGCCACCTCGCCACCCAGGGCTTCCGGTTCCTGGAGAAGCGGACCGGCACCCAGCTGCACGACCTGTCGGCCGAGCACGAGGGCAAGCAGATCACCTTCGCCGACACCCAGGCCGCGCCGGTGCCGGTCATCACCTCCCCGGAATGGTCGGGCTCGGAGAGCGGCGGCCGCCGCTACGCGCCCTTCACCATCAACGTCGAGCGCTCCAAGCCGTTCCACACCCTGACCGGCCGGCAGCACTTCTACCTCGACCACGACTGGGTGCAGGGGATGGGCGAGTCGCTGCCGACCTACCGGCCGCCGCTCAACATGACCACGCTCTTCGGCGAGGCCCCGCTCGGCTCGCAGAGCGACCACGAGGGTGCCGTCGCGGTCTCGGTGCGCTACCTGACCCCGCACAACAAGTGGTCGATCCACAGCGAGTACCAGGACAACCTCTTCATGCTCTCGCTCTCCCGCGGCGGGCAGACGATCTGGATGTCCGACGTCGACGCGGCCAAGATCGGGGTCCGCGACAACGACTGGATCGAGGCGGTCAACCGCAACGGCGTCGTCGCCTGCCGCGCCGTGGTCAGCCACCGGATGCCCGAGGGCACGGTCTTCATGCACCACGCCCAGGACCGGCTCATCGACGTGCCCCGCACCGAGACCAACGACAAGCGCGGCGGCATCCACAACAGCCTGACGCGGATCCTGCTCAAGCCGAGCCACCTCGTGGGCGGCTACGCGCAGCTCTCCTACTTCTTCAACTACATCGGCCCCATCGGCAGCAACCGCGACGAGGTGACGGTCATCCGCCGTCGCACCGCCCCGGTGACCTACTGACCGCCCCGGCCCCACCACATACAGGAGCGACGAACATGCGCGTGATGGCCCAGATGGCGATGGTCATGAACCTGGACAAGTGCATCGGGTGCCACACCTGCTCGGTGACCTGCAAGCAGGCGTGGACCAACCGCCAGGGTATGGAGTACGTCTGGTTCAACAACGTCGAGACGCGGCCGGGGCTGGGCTACCCCCGCGGCTACGAGGACCAGGAGCAGTGGAAGGGCGGCTGGATCCGCACCGACAACGGGCGGCTCAAGCTGCGCGGGGGCGGCCGGATCAACAAGCTGCTGACGATCTTCTCCAACCCCAAGATGCCCTCGATCCAGGACTACTACGAGCCCTGGACCTACGACTACGAGACGCTGCTCAACGCGCCGGCGCAGGACACCTTCCCGGTGGCCGTCCCGCGCTCGCTCATCTCGGGCAAGCAGATCAACATCGAGTGGTCGGCCAACTGGGACGACGACCTCGGCGGCTCGCAGGAGCACGCGGTCAAGGACCCGATGCTCAAGGGCCTCGAGGACAAGGTCAAGCTCGAGTTCGAGCAGACCTTCATGTTCTACCTGCCGCGCATCTGCGAGCACTGCCTCAACCCCAGCTGCGCCGCGTCCTGCCCCTCCGGCGCGATCTACAAGCGCGAGGAGGACGGCATCGTCCTCGTCGACCAGGACCGCTGCCGCGGCTGGCGGATGTGCGTGACCGGCTGCCCCTACAAGAAGGTCTACTTCAACCACAAGACCGGCAAGGCCGAGAAGTGCACCTTCTGCTACCCCCGCATCGAGGTCGGCATCCCGACCGTGTGCGCGGAGACCTGCGTGGGCCGGCTGCGCTACATCGGCCTGATGCTCTACGACGCGGACCGCGTGCTGGAGGCCGCGGCCGTCGAGGACGAGCACGACCTCTACGAGGCGCAGCGCTCGGTCTTCCTCGACCCGCGCGACCCCGAGGTCGAGCGCGAGGCGCTGCGGGCCGGCATCCCGCAGGACTGGGTGGACGCCGCCAAGCGCTCGCCCGTGCTGCGGCTGATCAACGACTACAAGGTGGCGCTGCCGCTGCACCCGGAGTACCGCACCATGCCGATGGTCTGGTACATCCCGCCGCTGTCTCCCGTCGTCGACGTCATCAAGGACACCGGGCACGACGCCGAGGACAAGGACAACCTCTTCGCGGCGATCGAGGCCCTGCGCATCCCGGTCGAGTACCTCGCCAACCTCTTCACCGCCGGCGCCACCGCGCCGGTCGAGGCGGTGCTGCGGCGCCTGGCCGCGATGCGCTCCTACATGCGCGACATCAACCTGGGCCGCGACCCGCAGGCGCACATCCCCGAGGCGGTCGGCATGACCGAGGAGGAGATGTACGAGATGTTCCGCCTGCTGGCGATCGCCAAGTACGGCGACCGCTACGTCATCCCGACGGCCCACGGCGAGCAGGCGCACGCCCTCGAGGAGCTGGCGACCGACTGCCCGGTCAGCTCCTTCGACGACGAGCTGCTCGACACCTCCGGCCCGTTCGGCGAGGGTTCGGGCCGCGGCGCGGTCACCCCGGTCGCGGTCGAGAACCTCCGGATGCTGCAGGAGCGCTCCGGCTCCACGCTCGTCTCCGGCGGGCAGAAGCGCGGCCGCGTCAACCTGCTCAACTGGGACGGGCGGGGCATGCCCGAGGGGCTCTTCCCCGAGCGCTCCGCCGGGGAGGCGACGGCCGCGGCCGACCCGACCGACCCGCAGGCGCTGCTCGACGACGGCCAGGCCCGGCCCGACAACGTGGCCGGCGCCGACGGAGGGCCGCGGTCATGATGCCCTGGCGCCGCCACCGGAAGGCCGCCCCGACGCTCGACGCGCACCAGCAGGCCGACGCCTGGCAGCTGTGCTCGCTCCTCCTGGACCACCCCGAGGCCGGCCTGCCGGAGCAGCTGCCCGCGCTGCGCGCGGTGGTGGCCGGGCTGCCCGGCACCGTCGGGGAGCCCCTGGGCCGTTTCCTCGACCACGCCGAGCGGGTCGGGCTCGCCGAGCTGCAGCGCGACTACGTCGACACCTTCGACGTGACGCGGCGCTGCGCCCTGCACCTGACCTACTTCCTGCACGGCGACACCCGGAACCGCGGCGTCGCGCTCGTGCAGTTCACCCAGCTCTACCGCTCCCACGGGGTCGTGCTCGAGGGCGAGGGGGAGCACGCGGGCGAGCTGCCCGACTACCTGCCCGTCGTGCTCGAGTTCGGCGCAACCGTCGCGCCCGACGCCGCCTGGAAGGTGCTCAACGACCACCGGGTCGGCATCGAGCTGCTGCGTCGCGCGCTGGAGCGGCGCGACTCCCCGTGGCTCGACGTCGTGCGGGCGCTGCGGGCGACGCTGCCCGAGCTCGACGGCGACGACGAGCAGGCGCTCGCCCGGCTCATCGCCGAGGGCCCGCCGCAGGAGTCGGTCGGCCTCGACGACAGCCCCTACGCCGTCGACCCCGCGCTCGACGGCCTCCGCACCCCGCCGACCTCGGGCTGCGCGCCCGCCGGTGCGGCACCGCACACCCCTGAGTCCCTCGGCACCACCATCCCCGTAGGAGCCCCCCGATGAGCACCTTCCTCTGGGTGATCTTCCCGTACATCTGCCTGGCGACCTTCGTGGTCGGCCACGTCTGGCGCTACCGCTACGACAAGTTCGGGTGGACCACCCGCAGCAGCCAGCTCTACGAGGACAGGCTGCTGCGGATCGGCAGCCCGCTGTTCCACTTCGGGATGCTCTTCGTCGTGGTCGGGCACTTCATGGGCCTGGTCGTGCCGCAGAGCTGGACCGACGGGGCCGGGCTGAGCCACGAGGTCTACCACGTCGTGGCGCTCGCCGGCGGCATCCCCGCGGGCATCGCCGCGCTCGTCGGCCTGGCGATCCTCGTCTACCGGCGCCGCACCGTCGGTCCCGTCTTCCGGGCGACCACGGTCAACGACAAGGTCATGTATGCCGTGCTCGGCGTGGTCATCGTGCTCGGCATGTGGAACACCGTCGCGGGCAGCCTGCTCAACCTGGGCATCGCCGGCGACCACTACAACTACCGCGAGGGCGTCTCGGTGTGGTTCCGTCAGGTCTTCTGGTTCCAGCCCGACGCCTCGCTCATGTCGGGCGCGCCGATCGGCTTCCAGCTGCACGCGCTGGCCGCCTTCCTGCTCGTGGCGATGTGGCCGTTCACCCGGCTGGTGCACGTCTTCTCGGCGCCGCTGGGCTACCTGACCCGGCCCTACATCGTCTACCGCAGCCGCGACAGCCGGCCGGGCACGGCGACCGGCACCCGGGCGCAGAAGCGCGGCTGGGAGCGGGTCCAGTGACGGGGCCCTCCGGCCACCCGGTGCTCGGCGAGCTCACCCCGGTCGAGGACGACGCCTCGCGGGTCGTCGACCTGCTCGTCGAGGGCGAGCGGCTGCTGGAGCAGGCCCGCGTGCAGGGGCGCGGGCGTGCGGTGCGCTCGGTCGTGCGGCAGCCCGGGCAGAACGTCGTCCTGCTCGCGCTGCCCGCCGGCGGTGGCCTGCCCGAGCACGACGCCCCCGGCCCGGCCTCGCTGCTCTGCCTGACCGGCGAGGTGGTGCTGAGCACGGCCGGTGCGTCGTGGCGGCTGCCCGCCGGGTCGCTGCACGCGATCCCCGACGCGCGCCACGACGTGCTCGCCGAGGTGGACAGCCTGTGCGTGCTGACGCTCTCTGCCGCCCGGTGAGGCCGGTGCGTACGCTGCAGACCGTGACCACCCGCATCCCGCCGCTCGCCGAGCCGGGTCCCGAGCTGACCCCGACCCAGGTGTCGCGCTACTCGCGCCACCTGCTCGTGCCGGGCATGGGCCTGGACGCCCAGCGCCGGCTGCTCAACGCCCGGGTCGCGGTCGTCGGGGCGGGCGGCCTGGGCAGCCCGATCCTGGCCTACCTGGCCGCGGCGGGCGCCGGGCACCTCACCGTGATCGACGACGACGTCGTCGACGTCACCAACCTGCAGCGCCAGGTCCTGCACCGCACCGACGACGTCGGCCGGCGCAAGGCCGACTCGGCCGCGGAGTTCGTCCGGGGGCTCAACCCGGACGTCACCGTCGAGGTGCGGCACACCCGCATCACGCCGGAGAACGCCGAGGAGCTGCTCGCCGGGCACGACCTCGTGCTCGACGGCGCTGACAACTTCCCCACCCGGTATGCCGTGTCCGACGCCTGCGCCGCGCTCGGCCTGCCGGTGGTGTGGGCGGCCGTGCTGCGCTTCGACGCGCAGATCAGCGCCTTCGTGCCGGGTGTGGACGGGGCGGTCTCGCTGCGCGACCTCTACCCCGTGCCGCCGCTGCCCGAGGACGTGCCGTCCTGCTCCGAGGCCGGGGTGCTCGGAGCCCTCGTCGGACAGGTCGGCTCGATCATGGCCGGCGAGGCGGTCAAGCTGCTGTGCGGTTTCGGCGAGCCGCTCGTCGGGCGGGTGCTGCTGATCGACGCCCTCTCGCAGCGGACCCGTGAGATCCCGCTGCGCCCGGTCGGTGCGGTCGTGCCGCCCCGCGTCCCGGAGCCGGTCCGCGAGCTCGTGCCGCTCGACGAGGTCGAGCCGGAGGAGGTGGCCGCCTTGCTGAGGCGCACACCGCGGCCGGTGCTGCTCGACGTCCGCGAGCCCGCCGAGCACGCCCTCGGCACCGTGCCCGGCGCGCTGACGATCCCGGTGGGCGAGGTGCTGACCTGGGAGGACGGTCGTGCTCCGCTGCCCGACGGACCGGTCGTCGTCTACTGCAAGGCCGGCCCGCGGGCCCGGCGAGCGGCGGCCCACCTGGTCAGGATCGGCCACCCGGACGTGCGGGTCATGACCGGGGGCATGCTCGCCTGGATCGAGCGCGTCGACCCCTCGCTGCCGAGCTACTGACGTGCCGACGGTCGACCTGCTGGTGCTCGCCGGGGGCCGGGGCGCACGGCTCGGCGGCCGGGACAAGGCGGCGCTGACCGTCGCAGGTCGTCCGCTGCTCGACCGGGTGCTCGACGCCGCGCCCGTGCTGGGCGGCCGGGTGGTCGTCGTGGGCGACACCGTCGTGCCGGACGGGGTGCTGCGCACCCTGGAGGACCCGTCCGACGGCGGGCCGGTCGCCGGGATCGCCGCCGGGCTGGCGGCGCTGGGGGCCGGTGCTCCGTGGGTCGCGGTCGTGGCCGTCGACCAGCCGGGGGCCGCGGGGGCCCTAGAAGCGCTGGTCGGTGCCGTGGCCGAGGTCGGCGTCGACGTGGACGCGATCAGCCACGAGGACGCGGAGGGCCACCGCCAGTGGCTGCTCGCCCTCTACCGACGCGAGGCGCTCGAGGGTGCGCTCGCCGGGCTCGGCGAGGCACGGCATACCTCGGTGCGGCGGTTGGTCGCCGACCTGCGGTGGCGGACCGTCGCCGCCGGCGCGGAGCACGTGGGCGACGTGGACACCTGGGCCGACGCCGAGGGCTGGGAACGCCGCCTCGGATCTGTGACAATCGCGATGGACCGACCCGATCTGGAGGAGTGACGACGATGGCGACCGTGAGGTACTTCGCCGCTGCGGCGGAGGCGGCCGGCACCGAGACCGAGCAGGTCCACGCCGACGACCTGGGCACGCTGCTCGACCGGCTGGTCGAGCTGCACGGGGCCGAGCTGGGGCGTGTGCTGCGGCGCAGCAGCGTGCTCCACGAGGGGCAGTACGTCAGCGACCCGGGCCTGCCGCTGACCTCCGACGCGGTGCTCGACGTGCTCCCGCCCTTCGCCGGGGGCTGACCGTCCGGCGCGACCCTCGCGCGAGCCGGAGGTAGCGTCGCCGGGTCCGGAAACGACCCCGACGCAAAGGTTGCACCCGTGTCCCAGCCCGCCACCGTGCTGGTGAGGAGGTGACGCCCCAGCAGCGTGCCCGCGACCGCCGGGCCGTCGTGGCCGCCTCGCTCGGCAACGCCCTCGAGTGGTTCGACATCATCGTCTACGGCTCCTTCGCCGTGGTGATCTCCGAGCTCTCTTCCCCGAGAGCGACCCCACGGTCGCGCTCCTCGCCACCTTCGGCACGCTCGCCCTGACCTACTTCATCCGCCCGGTCGGCGCGATGGTCATCGGCAACTACGGCGACCGCCACGGGCGCAAGGCGGCGCTGACGCTGACGATCGCGCTCCTGACGCTGGGCGTCGGCATCATGGCGTTCACCCCGACCTACGCCACGATCGGCGTGCTGGCGCCGCTCCTCATGCTGCTCTCGCGGCTGATCCAGGGCTTCTCCGCCGGTGGCGAGTTCGGCTCGGCGACAGCCTTCATGATCGAGCACAGCCCGGACCGCAGCGGGTGCCCTTCGTGTGTTCGGCCTGCTCATCGGCCCCGTCGGCTGGTGGATCCGCCGCTCGATGGAGGACACCGCGGAGTTCCAGGAGGCCGAGAAGGTGGACGTGCCGCTCGGCACTGTGCTGCGCTCCCACCTGGGGCGCGTCTTCACCGCGGCCGCCCGCGTCGGCGTCGCGACGATGTCGGTCTACCTCATCCTCTACATGCCGACCTTCGCGGTCACCGCGCTCGAGCTGCCGGCCTACGCCGGCTACATCGGTGCCGCGATCGCCGGGCCCGTCACCTTCACGGTGTCGCCCTTCGTCGGGCACCTGGCCGACCGGGTCGGGACGGTCCCGGTCACGGCGGTCGCCGTCGTCGGCGCGGTCGTGGTCTACCCGCTCTTCCTCGTGCTCATCGCCAGCCCGAGCGTCCTCATGCTGACCGTGGTCGAGGTCGTGCTCGGCCTCGTCATGGCTGCGTACTTCGCCCCGCTCCCGTCGATGATCGCCTCGATCTTCCCGACCGAGGTGCGCACCACGGGTATGTCGGTGGCCTACAACGTCGGCGTCACGACGCTCGGCGGCCTGACCCCGCTGGTGCTGGCGTGGCTCGTCTCGACCATCGCCGACGTCAGTCCGGCGATCTACTACATCGCCGTCTGCGTGCTCTCCCTCGTCGGTCTGCTGCTGGCGCGAAAGGTCTACGGGATGCGCTGACGGGGTGGGGTGGGCCGGCGTACCCCGGCGACCACGCTCCGAGCCCCGACTGACGTACTCGTCGCGTAGATCACTCGTGATCGATCGTGAGTGAGCTGCATGACGAGTACGTGAGTGGGCGCCTGGGCCCGCGAGGGCCAGACGTGCTCTCTCAGCCGCCGATGCGGCTCATCGGCCGCGGCGGCTGCAGGAAGCCCGGCTCGTTGATGCCGTGGCCCGGCAGCTTGGCGCCGATCGACTCGCGGAAGAGGTCGGCCAGCTCGGCGTCGGACGCGCCCGAGCGCAGCGGAGTGCGCAGGTCGGTCTCGCCGGTCGCGAAGAGGCAGTTGCGGATCATGCCGTCGGCGGTGAGGCGGACCCGGTCGCAGGTGCCGCAGAAGGGCATCGTCACCGAGGCGATGACGCCGACCGTGGCCGGGCCGCCGTCGACGAGGAAGAGCTCGGCGGGTGCGCTGCCGCGGGCCTCGTCGGGCAGCGGCGTCAGCTCGTAGGCCGTGCGCAGCCGCTCCAGGATCTCCTCGCCGGTGATCATCTGCGAGCGGTCCCAGGCGTGCTGGGCGTCCAGCGGCATCTGCTCGATGAAGCGCAGCTGGTAGTCGTGCTCCAGGGCGAAGGCCAGCAGGTCGACGGCCTCGTCGTCGTTGACCCCGCGCATGAGCACGGTGTTGAGCTTGACCGGGACCAGGCCGGCCGCGGCGGCCGCCTCGATGCCGGCCAGGGTGTCGCGGATCCGGTCGCGCTTGGCCAGCTCGAGGAAGCGCTCGCGGCGCAGGGTGTCGATGCTGACGTTGACGCGGGTCAGGCCGGCGTCGCGCAGCGCGGCGGCGGTCTTGTCGAGACCGACGCCGTTGGTGGTCATCGAGATCTCGGGGGCCGGGTCGAGCGCGGCGAGGCCGGCGACGACGTCCACGAGGTCGCGGCGCAGCAGCGGCTCGCCGCCGGTCAGCCGGATCTCCTCGATCCCGAGGGAGACCGCGACCCCGGCGAGGCGCACGACCTCCTCGGTGGTCAGCATCGTGTCGCGCGGCAGCCACGGCACGCCCTGCTCGGGCATGCAGTAGGTGCACCGCAGCGAGCAGCGGTCGGTGACGGAGATGCGCAGGTCACGGTGGACGCGTCCGTAGCGGTCGACGAGGCCCGTCATCTAGTGGTCGCCCCCGGCCACCTGGTCGAGGAGGTGCCCCAGCAGCGGGCCGAGGACCGCCATGTCCTCGTCGACCGCGGACGGCCGGCCGGGCAGGTTGACGACCAGGGTGCCGCCGACGCCCTGCTCGGCGGACCAGTCGACGACGCCGACCACGCCCCGGGAGGCGGCGGCATACGGGGTATGACGTGCGCCCTCGCGGCGCATGAGTTCGGCGAGGCCGGGGTTCTCGCGGGTGATGACCTGGCGGGTGCCCTCGGGCGTGAGGTCGCGGGGGCCAATCCCGGTCCCCCCGGTCGTGACGACCAGGCGGTGGCCCGCGGTGACCGCCTCACGGATCGCCCCGGCCACGGTGTCGATGCCGTCGGGGATGAGCACCGGCGCGTCGTCCACGACGAACCCCAGCGCGCGGAGCGCGGCGACGAGGCGACGGCCCGACTCGTCCTCCCGGCGCCCGTCGGAGCTGCGGTCGGAGACCGAGATGGCTACGGCGGTCCGACCGCCCGGACGGGCGTCGTGAGTGCTCACCGTCCCAGGATAACCGCCGCTCAGAGGAACCGGGCCACCGCTCGCGGAGCCGCACGAGCAGACGCTGGAGGAGCGCCTGGGGCAGGCTCTTCCGGGCCCGTGGCGTGTCTTGGGAGAGATCGGTGCCCGAATCCTCGCCGGCGATCCCGACAGGATGTCGAGGCAGGCTGGACAACATTGGACAAAGATTGTACCTTTGCAGACGAACTACTGTTGGGAGAGCACAGCGATGAGCATCCGGCCGTAATGGTCAGCTGCAGTCTCCCGTCCGAGCCCGAAGGTGCCCCATGTCACGACTTGCGAATCTCATCGCCTCACGACGCTCGTCCTGGGTGGTCGCCCTGGTGGGCATGGCCATCGCGCTGGGCGCCATCGTCGGCGTCGGTCAGGCCGAGCGCGACTCGTCGGCCCTCGACCAGCTGCCCGCCGGCTTCGAGAGCACCGAGGGTCAGGCCCTGCTCGACGAGCTGCCGGACGAGGGCACGCAGACCGCGATCGTCCTCTTCACCGTCGAGGACGACAGCATCGCCGAGCGCATCCCCGAGCTCGCCCAGCTGCTCGAGGACGTCGCCCCGGACGGCGCCGAGGCGCCCGGGTCCGGTGGCGGTGCCCCGGCCGCCGAGGGCGCTCCCGCCGAGGGTGCGCCCGCCGGCGACCAGGCCGGCCCGCGCGAGGGCGTGGGGGAGGGCGCCGGCCAGGGTGGCCCGCCCGCCGGTGCCGAGGGCGGCGAGGCCGGTGGTCCGCCTCCGGGTGTCGCCGACGGCGCCTTCCCCGTCATCCCGTCCGAGGACGGCACCGCCGCCATCGGCGTGCTCACGCTGGACGCCCGTGACGCCACCCAGGCCCGCGACGCCGTCGCCGAGCTGCGCACCGGTCTGACCGCCTCCGCCCCGGAGGGGGTGGCCGCGCAGGTCACCGGTCCGGCCGCCATCCGCGCCGACCTCGCCTCCGTCTTCGACGGGGCCAACTTCACGCTGCTCGCCGTCACCGCGGGTGTCGTCGCGCTGCTGCTCATCATCACCTACCGCAGCCCGGTCCTCTGGATCATCCCGCTCTCCGTCGTCGGGGCCGCCGACCAGGCCGCCGCCACCGCCGCGACCCACGTGCTCAAGGCCACCGGCGTCCCGTGGGACGAGTCGACGATCGGCATCCTCTCGGTGCTCGTCTTCGGTGCCGGGACGAACTACGCCTTGCTCCTCATCAGTCGCTACCGCGACGAGCTCCGGCTGCACGAGGACCGCTTCGAGGCCATGCGCGTCGCGCTCCGCCGGGCGGCCGAGCCGATCATCTTCAGCGCCAGCACCGTCGTCATCGGCGTCCTGTGCCTGCTGCTGTCGGTCTTCCCCTCGACCCGCGGTCTGGGCCTGGCCTGTGCCGTGGGCGTCCTCGTCGCGATGACCGCCGTGCTCGTCATCCTGCCGGCCGCGCTGGTCATCTTCGGCCGCTGGATCTTCTGGCCGCAGGTGCCCCGCGAGGGCCAGGCCGTGCTGGCCGAGTCGCGCTCCCTCTGGCGCCGCATCGGCGACACCGTCGCCAAGGCGCCCGCCGCCTACATCGTGGGCACGCTCGTCGTGCTCGGCGCCATGGCCTTCGGCCTGACCCAGCTGCAGAGCGGCCTGTCGCAGGAGGACCAGTTCCTCGACACCCCGGAGGCGATCACCGCGGCCCAGCGCCTGGGCGAGTCCTTCCCGGCCGGCACCTCCGACCCGGTGCTCGTCGTCACCCGCACCGAGGACACCGCCGTGCTCGAGGACCTGGCCGAGACAGTCGCTGCCGTCGACGGCGTCGACCAGGCGACCCCGCTGGAGCCGCAGGTCGGCATCGGCCAGGTGCAGGTCGTCCTCGACGCCGAGCCCGGCAGCGAGGAGGCCACGGCCACGGTGGAGGCCGTCCGCGCAGCCCTCGACGGCAGCGGCGACGTCTACCTGACCGGTGGAGACGCCTCGACCGCCGATGCGGACGCCGGTGCGGTCCAGGACCGCTGGCTCGTCATGCCGCTGATCCTCGCCGGTGTGCTGCTGGCCCTGGCGCTGCTGCTGCGCTCGATCCTGGCCCCGGTGATCCTGGTCAGCAGCGTGGTCATGACCTTCTGCGCGGCGCTCGGTGTCTCGTGGTGGTTGTTCACCGGGGTCTTCGACTTCGGTGCGATCGACGCGACGATGCCCCTGCTGGCCTTCGTCTTCCTCGTCGCCCTCGGCGTGGACTACAACATCTTCCTCATCACCCGCACGCTCGAGGAGGCCGACGTCCACGGCACCCGGGAGGGCGTCCTGCGCGCCCTGGGTGCCACGGGTGGCGTCATCACCAGCGCGGGCATCCTGCTCGCGGCCGTCTTCGCGGTCCTCGGCGTCCTGCCGCTGGTCGTGCTGGCCCAGATCGGTGTCGTCATCTGCATCGGCGTCCTGCTCGACACCCTCGTGGTCCGCACCGTCCTGGTGCCGGCGATCGTCCGGGTGCTCGGTGAGCGCTTCTGGTGGCCCCGCAAGGTCGGCCCGGGCCACGGCCCGAAGCACACCCCGGCCGCGGTCGAGGCCGCCGAGGCGGTCCCCGCCTCCTGACCTCCGGTCGCCGACGGCGCGTCGATCCCTCCGGATCGGCGCGCCGTCGTCGCGTCTCAGAGGATGAAGCGGAACAGCGGGCTGTCGTGCGGGATCGGCTCGACGTCCATCGACGAGGCATCCATCCGTTCCAGCAGGCCGGGCAGGTCCTCCCGGCGGCCCAGCTCGATGCCGACCAGCGCCGGGCCGGTCTCGCGGTTGTTGCGCTTGACGTACTCGAAGAGCGAGATGTCGTCGTCCGGCCCCAGCACCTCGTCGAGGAACCGGCGCAGCATCCCCGGCTCCTGCGGGAAGTCCACGAGGAAGTAGTGCTTGAGCCCCTGGTCGATGAGCGAGCGCTCGACGACCTCCGGATAGCGCAGCACGTCGTTGTTGCCGCCCGAGACGACGGCCACGACCGTCTGCCCGGGCTCGACGCCGATGCGGTCCAGGGCCGAGGCGGCCAGCGCCCCGGCAGGCTCGGTGATGATGCCCTCGGTCTGGTAGAGCGCGATCATCTCGGTGCAGATCCGGCCCTCGGGCACCGCCAGCAGCTCCGGCTCGTGCCGGGCGACCACGGCATACGTCCAGTCGCCCGCGCGCCGCACGGCCGCCCCGTCGACGAAGACGTCGATCTCCTCCAGCGTGGTGGGCCCGCCGCGCCAGGTGGCCTCGATCATGCTCGCGGCCCCGGCCGGCTCGACGCCGACCACGCGCACGCCGGGGTGGCGCTCACGGATCCAGGTGAGGCAGCCGGCCAGCAACCCGCCGCCCCCGACCGGCACCACGAGCACGTCGACGCTGCGGCCCTGCGCCTCGAGGTCCTCGACGATCTCCATGGCGATGGTGCCCTGGCCGGCGATGGTGTCCGGGTGGTCGAAGGCCGGCACGAGCGTGGCGCCGGTGCGCTGCACGTCCTCCAGCGCCGCGGCCGCGGCCTCGTCGTAGGTCGCCCCGCACACCACGGTCTCGACCCAGTCGCCGCCGATCGCGGCCACCCGCTCGCGCTTCTGGCGCGGGGTGCGCGCGGGCAGGTAGATGCGGGCGTTGACGCCGAGGGAGGCGCAGGCGTGGGCGACGCCCTGGGCGTGGTTGCCGGCGCTGGCGCAGACGACGCCCGCCCAGACCTGCTCGGTGTCGAGCTGCGCGATGAGGTTGGCCGCGCCGCGGCCCTTGTAGGAGCGGACCGGCTGCTGGTCCTCGCGCTTGAGGTAGACCTGCGCGCCGGTCTGCTCCGACAGCCGCTGGCTCGCGGTCAGGCCGGTGCGGGCGACCCGGCCGCGGATCCGCTCGGCGGCCGCCTCGACGTCGGCCGCGGTCGGCAGCGGGCCGGGAGGGGGAGCGGTGGGCGGCGCGGTCTCCATGCGGAGATCCTAGGCGCGCCCGCGGAGGACTGGACCCGCGAGGACCGGCTCAGCCGAAGAGGATCGCGGCCTCGTCCCACTGGTCGCGGGGGACGACCTTGAGCGCGCTGGTGGCGTCACGGAGGCGGACGTTGACGATGTCGATGCCGTGGAGGGCGACCATCGTGCCCCACATCCGGTCGCTCACGGCGTCGACCGCCGCGGTGCCGAACCGGGTGGCGAGCACCCGGTCGTAGGAGCTCGGGACGCCGCCGCGCTGCAGGTGGCCCAGCGTGGTGTTGCGGGTCTCGACGCCGGTGGCCTCCTCGATCATCCGGGTCACCCGCTCGCCGATGCCGCCGAGCAGCTGGCGGCCGAAGCCGTCGGTGCGGTCGCTGGCGACCGCCCCCTCCTCCCCGGCGAAGGTGAAGCCCTCGGCCACGACGACCACCGGCGCGCGGCCACGGTCCATCGCGTGACGCACCCAGCCGAAGAGCTGCGAGGGCGTCACCGGCACCTCGGGGATGAGGATGGCGTGGGCTCCGGAGGCGATGCCGGCGTGCAGGGCGATCCAGCCGACGTTGCGGCCCATCACCTCCACGACCATGCAGCGGCTGTGCGCCTCGCCGGTGGTCCGCAGCCGGTCGATCGACTCGGTGGCCACCGAGACGGCGGTGTCGAAGCCGAAGGTCCGGTCGGTCGCCGACAGGTCGTTGTCGATCGTCTTGGGGACGCCGACCACGTTGATCCCGGCGTCGTGGAACATCCGCGCCACCGTCAGCGTGCCCTCGCCGCCGATCGCGATGAGCGCCTCGATGTCGTGCTTGTCCATGACCTCCTTGACGCGGTCGGTGCCGCCGTTGGTCATCGGGCTGACGCGCGAGGTGCCCAGGATCGTGCCGCCGACCTTGGACAGGCCGCGGACCCGCTGGCGCGGCAGCGGGACCAGGTCGTCCTCGACCAGGCCGCGGAAGCCGTCGCGCACCCCCACGAACTCGTGGTCGTAGATGCGGTCGCCCTTGAGCACGATGCCGCGGATGACGGCGTTGAGACCGGGGCAGTCGCCCCCGGCGGTCAGCACGGCGATCTTCATGGGATTCTTCCTCGCAGGACGGTCCGGAACGGACGGGTGCCGGCCCGGCCCGGAGGCCCTGACCGGCGCCGATGCGCTCCCAAGGGTATGCGGTGCCCTTGCCTCCCCGTCAACGTCGGGCCGGGCCCGGTGCAGGGGTGGCCGGGGCTGTGGCAGGCTGTGGCTCGATCTGCCCGTCCCCGCTCCCAGGAGGACCCTCGTGTCGACCGCCGCTCTCGCCGCCCGTCCGGGCGTGCTCGCCGACCGCTTCGTCGCCCGCAGCACCCGTGTCACCGACGTCGCGCTCGTCGTGACCGGCGCCGCCGTCGTGGGCCTGCTCGCGCAGGTGACGATCCCGATGTGGCCGGTGCCGATCACCGGCCAGACGCTGGCCGTCATGCTCGTCGGCGGTGCGCTGGGCATGCGTCGCGGCGCGGCCGCGCTCACGACCTACATGGTCCTCGGCCTGGCCGGCGTGCCGTGGTTCGCCGAGCTCGGCGGCGGCCCCGCCTACCTGCTCAAGCCGTCCTTCGGCTTCGTCGTCGGCTTCATCGCCGCCGCCGCCGTGGCCGGCTGGTTCGCCGAGCGCGCCTGGGACCGCAAGCCGCTGCTGGCGATGGCCGGCTTCTGCCTCGCGACGATCACGCCCTTCCTCGTGGGCGTCCCCTACATGGCGGCCCTGCTCGGCCTGACCGACCCGGCCACGATCGCCGCCTACGGCATCACGCCCTTCATCGTCCCGGGCCTGATCAAGGCCGGTCTGGCCGCCGCGGCCTTCCCGCTGGCCTGGCGCCTCATCCGCGCCGTCGACGAGCGCCACTGACGCTCCGACTCCTTCCCGTGCGACGGGGTGGCCGCTCCGGCGGCCGCCCCGTCGCCGTCTCCCCGGGGGTATGAGGTGAGGCCGGACTAGCGGTCCTCGGCCTCCTCGAGGGCGGCGCGGGCGTCGTCCCGGTGGCGACGGCTGCGGCGCAGCTCCTCCTCGGCATCCTCCAGGGCGGTCGAGGTGCGCTCGTGGTCCTCCTCGGCCTCCTCGACGGCGGCCCGAGCCGCGGCCAGCAGCTCCTCGACCTCGGCGAGGCGGGCGCGGGCGTCCTGCAGCTGGGCGGCCGCCTTCTCCTCCTCCTGGATCGCCGTCCGGCGGGCGGCGCGGGCGGCGGCCACGACCTTCTCGGCCTCGTCGAGCTCCATCTCGAGCTCGGAGAGGTCGTCGTCGCCGTCGTCCTCCGGCTCGTCGTCGGCGTCGTCCCCCGGCTCCTCGACGCCCTCGTCCTCCTCGAGGTCCTCGTCCTCCTCGTCCTCCTCGGTCGCGTCAGCCCCGCCACCCTCGATCCGCGTCAGCACGACACCGGTGCTCGTGGTCGCGACGGCGTCGGCGATGTCGACCTCGCCGAACCCGCTGTAGGAGAGCGCGCGGGTCAGCGTGCCGCTCGTCACCACCTCGGTCGCGTCCGCGTCGGCCAGCGCGGCGACGGCGGTGTCGCGCACCTCCGACTCCACGGCGGCGGTCAGCGATCCGCCGGCGTGCTCGCGCGCCGCCGCCACCCAGGCCGTGAGCACCGCGTCACGGTCCTCGCGCAGCGCGGCGAGGGCCTTCGCGTCGAGGGTCGACTGGGCGTGCCGCATCCGGGCACCCACGTCGCGCAGCCGCTCCACCACGGGGTCATCGGCGCGGACGAGCTTGTTGACGGCGGCCGCGGCGACGCTGGGCTTGCGCAGCGCCGCGACCTCCTTGGCCACCTCCCGCAGCCCCTCCGAGCGCAGCCTGGTGACCCACTCCTTGCGGGTGGCGACGAAGTCGGTGGGCTCCACGGCATACACCGCGTCGACGGCGCGGGCCAGCGCCTCGTCCGCGCTATCGACCTGCTCCTCGCCCATGGCAGCGACCCTAGTGGCGTCGGCGGCCCCGCGCGGCCCGGCTAGGGTGACGCTCGTGACCACCGTCGTGCCGCTCCACGCGCTGGGCACCGACGTGGACGTCGAGGTCGGCGGCCCGGAGCCGGCGCAGCTGGCCGCCGAGGTCCGCGAGCGCTGGCACCTGGCGCTGCGCGACGCCGTGCCACCGGGTGCTCCGGGCGACAGCAGCACGACAGGGGCCCCGCTCGTCGTCCGGGCGGCCCTCCTCGCCGAGGAGGAGCCCGCGGCCCCCTGGTCCCGGGAGAGCCCCGTCGTCCAGGACACCGACGCGCGCCGGCTCCTGCAGCGCCTCACCCAGACCATCACGCACGCGGTCATCACGGCCCGCACCGGCGAGCTGCTCATGCTCCACGCCGCCGGGCTGGCCCACCCCGCCACCGGCGCGACCGCGGTCTTCGTCGCGCCCGGCAACACGGGCAAGACCACACTGTGCCGCGTGCTCGGGCCCGGCCGCGCCTACGTCAGCGACGAGACGGTCGGCATCCGTCGTGACGGCACGGTCGCGCCCTACCTCAAGCCGCTGTCCACCCGCCGCGACGACTGGGCCGGGACCAAGGACGAGCAGGCCCCCGGCAGCGCCGGGCTCGCCGCCCCGCAGGTGACGCCGTGGGTCGCGGGCGTCGTCCTCCTCCGCCGCGAGCCTGGGCACGGGGGCCCGCCGGTCGTCGAGGAGCTCGACGTCCTCGACGCGGTGCTCGAGCTGACCCCGGAGACCTCGGGCTTCATGCGGACCGAGGGGCCGCTGCGCTGGCTCGCCGACGTGCTCGAGCGCACCGGGGGCGCCCGCCGCGTCGTCTGCGCCCACGTCGCCGACCTCGAGCCCCTCGTCGCGGAGACCTGCGACCGGGAGTCGCCGTGGTGAGCGTCCGCGCCGTGCCGGCCCACGACGAGCTGCACCGTGAGGGCGAGTCGCTCGTCCTGGTCGACGGCCAGGTGCACCGGGTGTCGGCGCTCGGCACCGTCCTCCGCGAGCGCGCCGCCGTCCCGGCGACCGTCGAGGAGCTGGCCGAGGCCCTCGTCGAGGTCTTCGGGCCCCCTCCGGACGGGAACGCCCTGGGCATGACCGGCGAGGCCGTCCAGGTGCTCCTCGACGCCGGGCTGTTGGAGACCGTCGACGGCCGGTAGCCGGACCTCCGGCACCGACGGCCGGTCATGCAGCACACTGTCACGCGTGCCTGTCGCCCCCTACCTCGCCCTGGTCCTCGCGCTCGGCGCGACGTGCCAGCTGGTGGCGTACCGGCTGCGGGTGCCCTCGATCCTCCTGCTGCTGGTCGCCGGCTTCCTGCTGGGTCAGGTCGTCACGCCCGAGGCGGTGCTGGGCCGGGACGTCCTCTTCGCCGGGGTGAGCGTCTCCGTCGGCATCATCCTCTTCGAGGGGTCGTTGTCGCTGCGCTTCCGCGACCTGCAGGGGCTGGGCAAGGCGGTCGTGCGGCTGTGCACGGTCGTGGTGGCGATCGCCTGGGCGCTCATCACCGCCTCCGGCATGATCGCCGGCGTCGGTTGGCAGCTCTCGCTGCTCATCGGCGCGCTGCTCGTCGTCACCGGCCCGACCGTCATCGCGCCGATCGTCCGGCAGCTGCGACCCACGCGCCGGGTCTCCTCGATGCTGCGCTGGGAGGGCATCGTCGTCGACCCCATCGGTGCGGTGCTGGCCGTCATCGTCTTCCAGACCGTCATCATCGGCGGACCGGAGCTCTCCCTCGGGCCGGCCCTGCTCACGCTCGGGCGGCTGGTGCTCATCTCCACCGTGCTCATGCTCGTCATCGGGGGCGCGCTCGAGGTCGCCATGCGCCGCCACCTCATCCCCGACTTCCTCGAGGGCGTGGTCTTCCTCGCCGCCGCGGTCGGCGCCCTGGTCCTGTCCAACGTGCTGCAGCCCGAGAGCGGCCTGCTCACCGTGACCATGCTCGGCATCTACCTGGCCAACCGGCCGGGGCTGCGGCTGGACCACGTCCGAGAGTTCAAGGAGCACCTCCAGGTGCTCATCGTGGGCGCGCTCTTCGTGCTGCTCGCGGGACGGATCTCCCCGGCCGAGGTCGTCTCGGTGGCCCCCACCGCGCTCGTCTTCGTCGCGCTGCTCATCCTCGTCGTGCGCCCGGCCTCGGTGTGGCTCGGTCTGCTCGGCACGCCCGCCACCCGCGAGGAGCGGACGCTGCTGTCCTTCATGGCCCCCCGCGGCATCGTCGCCGCGGCGGTCACGAGCATCTTCGCCCTCGAGATCGACACCGCCGCCGAGGAGGCGGTGCTGGCCTCCCGGCAGTTCGGGCTGCCCCCGCTCGAGACCCTCGCCCTCGAGGCCGAGGCCGAGCGCCTCACCGCGCTGGTGGCCGAGGCCGAGCACCTGGTGCCGCTGGTCTTCGTCACGATCGTCGTCACCGTGGCCGTCTACGGCCTGGGCGTCGGGCGCCTCGCCGAGCGCCTCGGTCTGGCCACGACCAGCCCCACCGGCATCCTCTTCGCCGGCGCTCCGCTCTGGGCCCGGCAGGCCGCCGGCATCCTCCAGGGCCTCGGCGTGCCGACCCTGCTCGTCTCGGTGTCGCCGGCGGAGGTCAGCCAGGCCCGGATGGCGGGGCTGCGCGTCGAGCGCACCCACATCCTCTCGGAGTACGCCGTCGAGACGATGGAGCTGGCCGGCATAGGCTCCCTCGTCGCGGTGACCTACGACGACGAGACCAACGCCACGGCGGCCCGCGAGTTCGCCCACACGCTCGGCAGCCAGCAGACCTTCCAGCTGCGGCGCCAGAGCGAGCCGCTCGACGACAGCTCCCACGCCCGGCGCGGCGCGGGCTCGGCCGTCGAGTCCAAGCAGCGGACCGCGGGCAAGCTCACGGCCCGGGTCGCCTTCCGTCCCGCGCTCTCGGCGCCCGAGCTCGAGCAGCGCCTGCGCGAGGGCATGACGGTGCGGCAGACCAAGCTCACCGAGCAGCACACCCTCGACGACTTCCTCGCGCGCCAGCCGGAGGCGGTGCTGATGTTCGTCGTCTCCGAGGGCCACGCGACGGTGATCGGGCAGGACACCGCCGTGCCCCGCTCGGGCGCCACGCTCGTCGCCCTCGTCCAGCCACGGCCCGAGGGACGCTGAGGGACCGCCTCAGAGGTCGAGGTCGACCCAGACCGCGTGGTGGTCGCTGGCCGCGTCCACCGGGCGGGTGAGCGTCTCGTACATCGGCCACCGCCCGGACGCGGTCCACACACCCCTGCGGTGCATGCCGCCGGCCCGGACCGCGTCGAAGACCGCCGGCGAGCAGAGGACGTAGTCGATCTTGTTGCCGGCCCGCCCGGTCGTGTAGGTCCCGGGCCAGCCGCCGTCGTCGAAGGCGGGGTGGGTGCTCACGTCGCGCGGCCCGCCGTTCCCGAGCAGCGGCGCGAGCGGCTCGGAGTCCGGGGTGTCGTTGAGGTCGCCGAGGATCACCACCAGCTCCTCGCCCGCGGCCAGCCGCGCCTCGTAGATCTCGCGCACCCGCGTCGCCTGCCTGGCCCGGGCGCGGTTCGAGCTGGCCTGGCTGCCGTAGCCCTTGGACTTGAGGTGGTTGACCATCACGACCAGCCGCCCGCCCCCGGGTAGGCCCACCTCGAGCTCGGGGCAGTCGCGCGAGAAGATCCGCTGCCCCTCCGGCGTCCGGTCGTCCACGTGGCTGGTCACCCGGCCGATCGGATAGCCCTCCCGGGTCATCAGCCCGACGTCGATGCCACGTTCGTCGTTGCCGTCGATGAGCATGACGTGCTCGAACTCCCAGCCCGCAGCGGGCCGCACGAGGTCGTGGCTGAAGTGGCCCAGCGCGACGCGGTCCTCGGCCTCCACGACCCCGAGCACGTCGGGGGCCAGGTCGGCCACCACCCGGGCGGTATGCCGCAGCGCCAGCTCGGTGGGGGACTGCCGCCGCAGCTCCAGCCAGCCGATCCAGTCACCGCGCCCGTCGGCCTCGACGACGATCTCCCCGCCGGTCCTCCGGCGCACGAGCCGGCCGCGGTTCTGCCGCAGCCGCATCAGCGGCGCCTCGTCGGAGGCCCCCAGCCCGAGCCGCACGAGCAGCTCGACGATCCGTTCCTTGTCGACCGCGGAGTAGGTGTCCTGCTGCAGCACCCGCGTGAGCTCGGCATACGCCTCGAGGTCGTCGCGGTGCACCTCCCAGGTGTCCGCGGCGAGGATCCGCGCCCGGTCGAAGAGGTTCTCCACGTTGAACGTCGCCACGCGCGTGACCATGGGACCACTGTGGCACGGAGGCGAGCGCCGCGGGAGGGCCCGCGGGCGCCGGTCCGGGCAGGGGTCGCCGAGGCCCTACTCTTGAAAGATCCCCCACCGTCGTGCCTCCCGAAAGAGGGTTCCCTCGTTGACCCTGCCTGCTCCCGCCACCGCCGCGCCGGCGCCCCCGCGCGCCCGCAACCTGGCGCTGGTCGTCCTCGCCCTCCTGCTGGGCGGCTTCGGGGTGGGCATCACCGAGTTCGTCACGATGGGCCTGCTGCCGCAGATCGCCGAGGGGGTCGGCGTCGACATCCCCACCGCGGGCCACGTCATCTCCGCCTATGCCGTGGGCGTGGTGATCGGTGCCCCGCTCATCGCCCTGGGCGCCGCCCGGCTGCCGCGCCGCGGCGTGCTGGTCGGTCTCATGCTCGTCTTCGCCGTGGGCAACGCGCTGACCGCGCTGGCCCCCGGCTACGGCACGCTCCTCGCCGCCCGGGTGCTCGCCGGCCTGCCCCACGGGGCCTACTTCGGGCTCGCCGCCCTGGTCGCGGTGGCGCTCGCACCTCCCGGCCGCGGCGGACGGGCGGTCGGCACCGTCATGCTGGGCCTGCCCATCGCCATGGTCGCCGGGGTGCCGCTGGGCACCTGGGCCGGGCAGCAGCTGGGCTGGCAGCTCGTCTACTGGGCGGTCGCCGGCATCGCGGTGCTCACCGCGGTGCTCGTGCGCCTCTGGGTGCCGGCCTTCGCGCCCGAGCGCACGGCGACCGCGCGCACCGAGCTGCGGGCCTTCACCAGCCTGCAGTTCTGGCTGACCATGCTCATCGGCGCGGTCGGCTTCGGCGGGATGTTCGCGATGTACTCCTACATCGCCCCCACGGTCACCGAGGTCACCGGGCTGAGCCAGTCGTGGGTGCCGGTCTTCCTGCTCGTCCACGGCGCCTTCTCGATCGTCGGCACCTGGCTCGGCGGCCGGCTGGGCGACTGGTCGGTGCTGCGCACCCTGCTGCTCATGGGCCTGGTGTCGGCGGGCTCGTTGCTGGCCTTCTGGCAGGCGGCCCGCTGGCCGGTCCCCGCCCTGCTCGTGCTCCCGCTCATCGCGCTCTCCGGCTCGGCCTGGGTGATCGCGCTGCAGCTGCGGCTGATGTCGGTGGCGGGCCCGGCCAGGACGCTGGGCGCGGCGATGAACCACTCCTCGCTCAACATCGCCAACGCCCTCGGCGCATGGGTCGGCGGCCTGGTCATCGCGGCCGGCCACGGCTACCGGGCGCCGTCGCTGGTCGGCGCGGCGCTCTCGCTCGGCGGGCTGGTGCTGCTCGGGGTGTCGCTGCTCGTGCACCGGCGCGACACCCGCCCGGCCCCGGCTAGATGACCTCGATCTCGGGATAGCGCGGCTGCCACATCCGCTCGTAGACCTGCTGGATCGGGTCGGACAGCGGCCGCTCGGCCACGCCCTCCTCGGCGGCCTGCGTGGCGACCGCGATCGCCACGGTCGCGGAGACGAGGCGCAGGTCGCTCATGCTCGGCAGCAGCGGCGCACCGGGACGCCAGGTGTTGACCAGCCCGGCCAGCGCCTGGGCGGCCGCCGAGATCATGCCCGGCGTCACGCGGTTGGCCCGGCAGGCGGCCACGCCCAGGCCCAGGCCCGGGAAGATCAGCGCGTTGTTGGACTGGGCGATCGTGTGGCGCACGCCCTGGTGGTCGACCGCCTCGAACGGGCTGCCGGTCGCGATGAGCGCCCGCCCGTCGGTCCACTCCAGCACGTCGGCGGGCGTGGCCTCGGCCCGGCTCGTGGGGTTGGACAGCGGGAAGATGATCGGCCGCGGCGTGTGCGCCGCCATCTCCCGGACGACCTCCTCGGTGAAGGCCCCGCCCTTGGTGGAGGTGCCGATGAGGATGGTCGGCCTGACGTTGCGCACGACGTCGAGCAGCCCGATCGAGGACGGGTCCTTGACGTCCCAGCCCGCCACGTCGAGCCGGCTGCGCGCCCACGGCTTCTGGAAGTCGTGCAGCCGGTGGTCGCCCTCGAGGTAGAGGCCCTGGATGCCGATCGGCCAGAAGCGCGAGTAGGCGTCCTCCGGCGTCGTCGAGCGCCCCGTCCGGAGCATCTCGTCGCGCACCAGGCCCGCGATCCCCATGCCGGCGCTGCCCGCGCCGAAGACCACGATCCGGTGGTCCTCGAGGTCGATGCCGGTGACGTCGACCGCCGCGAGGAGCGCGGCCAGCACGACCGCGGCCGTGCCCTGGATGTCGTCGTTGAAGGTGCAGACCTCGTCCTTGTAGCGGTCGAGGATCCGGTAGGCGTTGGCGGTGCCGACGTCCTCCCAGTGGATCATCGCGTGGGGGAAGAGCGTGGTGACCGTCTGGACGAACTGGTCGATGAAGTCGTCGTAGCGCTGCCCGCGCACCCGACCGTGGCGCTCGCCGAGGTAGAGGTCGCTGGACAGCAGCCCGAGGTTGTCGGTGCCGGTGTCGAGGACGACCGGGATGGTGCGCCGGGGGTGGATGCCGGCGGCGGCGGTGTAGACCGACAGCTTGCCGATCGCGATCTGGATGCCGCCGATGCCCTGGTCGCCGATGCCCAGGATGCCCTCGGAGTCGGTCACGCAGAGCAGGTCGACGTCCTCGGCGCTCAGGCCGTAGTTCTTGAGGGCCTGCTCCATCTTCTCGGGATGGTCGATGGAGAGGAAGACGCCGCGGGGGCGGTTGTAGGTCGAGCTGAAGCGCTCGATCGCCTCACCGATCGTCGGCGTGTAGATGACCGGGAGCATCTCCTCCAGGTGGGAGGAGAGCAGGTGGTAGAAGAGCACCTCGTTGCGGTCGCGCAGCGCGTTGAGCGTGAGGAACTTGCCGAGCATCGACTTGTTGGAGCGGTACTGCTCGTAGACCCGGCGCGTCTGGTTCTCCAGCGTCGTGAAGCCGGTGGGCATCAGCCCGTCGATCTCCAGCAGCTCGCGCTGCTCGGAGGTGAAGGCCGTGCCGCGGTTGGTCATCGGGTTCGACAGGACCGCTCGCCCGCGGGTGCGGATCCGCAGCACGCTGTTGCCGACGGTCGTGTCCTGGTCGTACTCCCTGCCCATGAACCCACTCTAGGACCGTGCGGTCCGGTGGTGACGGCCGAGTCCCGCTGCCACGATGGGCGGCATGACGACCCTCTACCTCGGCGGATACACGAGCGACCGGCCGGAGGGCCGCAGCGGCCTCGCACGGGTGACGCTCACCGAGCAGGGATTCGGCGACCCCGAGCCCCTGGCGGACCTCGCGGACCCCTCCTGGGTGGTGCGCGACCCCCTCTCGGAGGACGTATATGCCGTGTCCGAGTCGGCCTCCCGGGTCGCCAGGGTGCGCCCCGGGGAGGGTGTGGTCGCGACCGCCGCGGCCGGCGTCGAGGGGCCGGCCCACCTGGCGGTCTCGCCCGACGGGCGGTGGCTGGTGGCCTCCGGCTACGGCAGCGGCAGCCTGGGGCTGCTCGACGCAGGGTCGCTGGAGCCGGTGTCGTCGCTGTCCTTCACCGGCGACGGGCCGCACGAGCGGCAGGACGCCCCGCACGTCCACCAGTCGGTCTTCCTCGACGACGCCCGGCTCCTGGTCTGCGACCTCGGAGCCGACCGCGTGCGGGAGGTGCGGATCGAGGACGGCGAGCTGCGGCATACCGGGGACGTGGAGATGCCCCCGGGCGCGGGGCCGCGCCACCTCGCCCTCGCCCCGGGGAGGGACGACCTGGCGTGGGTCGTCGGCGAGCTCGACCAGAGCGTCTCGACGCTGCGGCGCGAGGACGGCGCCTGGGAGGTGGCGCAGACCCTGACCACCACGCCGGAGGGCCCGGGGCCGGGGGAGACCACGACCGGCGGGATCGTCGTGGCGCCCGACGGCGCGCACGTCTACGTCTCGACGCGGGGCGCCGACACCGTCTCGGTCCTCGCCGTCGACGTCGTCGGCGCCCTGGCCCTGCGGCAGCAGGTCGTCGTGGCGAGCTGGCCACGCTTCGTCGGCTGGGTGCCGGGGGCGGAGGGGCGGCTGCTCCTCGTGGCGGCGGAGCGCGACGACGCCGTCGACGTCTGGGCGGTGGACGAGGGCCTGCTCGAGGAGACCGGCCACAGCGTGGCCTGGTCGGCACCCACCTGGGCCGGCTGACGCGCCGCTAGACGCTCTCGACCGCGCGCCGCTGGTGGCGGCGCCACAGCACGGTGCTGGCCACCACGACGACGACCGCGACGAGGCCCGCGATCGCGAGCGGCTCGCGGGCCAGCGCACCGACCGCGGCGGCCCACACGGCGAGGCCGATCGTGCTGTAGATCAGCGCCCAGGCGGCCGCCCCGGGCAGCTGGGCGAGGGTGAAGGTCGGCCAGGGGATGCGGAGCAGTCCGGCGGCACCCAGGACCAGGGTCTGGAAGCCGACGGTGAGGTAGCACAGCGGGATGACCACCAGGCCCCAGCGGTGGATCGACGCCCGGCCCCGGGCGACGCCCTCCCCGGACAGCCAGGTGTGCACCGCTGCCTTCCACCCGGTGGTCGGGGCGGTGCGGCGCAGCGTCTGCTCGGTCACGACCCGCGCGATCCAGTAGGTCGCCTGGCCGCGAGCCATGGCCACGAGGAGCAGGAAGCCGAAGGCGACGGCGAAGCCGTGCCGCTCCCAGAAGAAGCCCTCGCTGCCGGTCGCGCCGGCCAGAACGGTGTCCATGGCCCAGCCAGGGTATCGCCGCGACCGGCGCGGTCGGCCGGGCGCTGCGAGGATGGGACGCATGCCGCACGCACCCACGACGCTGGTCATCCTCGGCGCCTCCGGCGACCTCACCCGACGCCTGCTGCTGCCGGGCCTCGGGACCCTCCTGTCGGTCGAGCCGGAGCGAGCCGTCCGGGTGGTCGGCGCCGACCGGGTCGAGCTCTCCGACGAGGACTGGTCGACCCGGGTGGGGGAGGCGTTCGCCGAGGCCGAGCTCGACGAGGCGGCCGCCGGGCCGGTCGTGGAGGAGACACGCTACGTGCGCACGGACGCGCTCGACGAGGGGCAGCTGCGGGCGCTGCTCGACCAGGTCGAGGCCCCCCTGGTCCTCTACTTCGCCCTCCCGCCGTCGGTGACGGTGCAGGTCTGCGCGCTCCTGGAGCGGATCGGCGTGCCGCGCGGCACCCGGCTGGCGCTGGAGAAGCCCTTCGGCAACGACCTCGACACCGCCCGCGAGCTCAACCGCCAGCTGCTGCGGGTCGTGCCCGAGGACGACATCTTCCGCATCGACCACTTCCTGGGCGTCAACACGATCCTCAACCTCGTGGGCCTGCGCTTCGCCAACCGGCTGCTCCAGCCGATCTGGTCACGCGACCACATCGAGAAGGTCGAGATCCTCTACGACGAGACGCTCGCTCTCGAGGGCCGCGCCGGCTACTACGACGGCGCTGGCGCGCTCATGGACATGCTGCAGTCGCACCTGCTGCAGATCCTGGCGTTCTTCGCGATGGAGGCGCCCGCGACGATGGACGCCAAGGAGGTGCGCTCGCTCAAGGCGCAGGTGCTCCGGGCCGTCCACCCGTGGCGCCACGACCCGGTCGCCTCCTCCCGCCGGGCGCGCTACACCGCGGGCACCCTCGAGGGCCGCGAGGTGCCCGACTACGCCGCCGAGGAGGGCGTCGACCCCTCGCGGGGCACCGAGACGCTGGCTGAGCTGGTCGTCCAGCTCGACAACGCGCGCTGGGCCGACGTCCCCTTCGTGCTCCGCTCCGGCAAGGCCCTGGGGCAGGCCCGCAAGGAGGTCGTGGTCACCTTCCGCCCGCCCGCCCACGTGCCGACCGGCCTCCAGGACACCGACGCCAACGACCGGCTCGTCCTCGAGCTCAAGCCCGGCGCGGTCGTGCTCGACCTGTCGATGAACGCCGAGGGGGACCCCTTCGTGCTGGAGCAGAAGGAGCTGCAGGCCCAGCTCGGCAAGGCCCGGATGCTGCCCTACGGCGAGATCCTCGGTGCCATCCTCGACGGCGACCCGCTGCTCACCATCCGCGGCGACGAGGCCGAGGAGCTCTGGCGGATCGTCGAGCCGGTGCTCGAGGCGTGGCGCGACGGCAAGGTCGAGCTCGAGGAGTATGCCGCGGGCTCGGACGGTCCGGAGGGCTGGGGGACCGTCCCCGGCTGAGTCGGCGCTCTCGGGGTCCCAGGCTCCCCAGGACCGTGCCGGGCGGCCCCTGCCGACCCGGCGGTGCGGCATACCCCCGGGGCTGTTGGGGTGGACAGCCCCGCCGACCTGCGTGACCCTGGTTGGCCGATGACGGGACCGCGGGGGACCTTCTCGACACGACCTCCCTCCACCTGACCACGCCTCCGCGTGCCCGTCAGGACGGAGAGAGCATGAGAGACCTCGCGCGGCGCCTCGGGCTGCGGACGGACCCCTACATCTTCTTCTGGTCCGCGGGCCTGATGATCGTCATCCTGGCGCTCCTGCTGCTTGCTCCGGGGCCGATCGGGACGGCCTTCGGCCACGGCCGCGACTGGATCGTGACCAACCTGGGGTGGTTCTTCATCCTCGGCGTGACGGCCTGGGTGATCTTCCTGGTCTGGGTGGCGTTCAGCCGCTACGGGCAGCTGCGGCTCGGCAAGGACGACGACCGTCCGCAGTACTCCAACCTGTCGTGGTTCGCGATGCTCTTCGCCGGTGGCATCGGCACGGTGCTGATGTTCTGGGGCGTCGCCGAGCCGATGTCGCACTTCGCCGACCCGCCCTTCCGCGACGTGGAGCCCTACTCGGTCGAGGCGGCGCGCAACGCGATGAGCATCGCGCTCTACCACCTGAGCATCCACACCTGGGCGATCTTCACGCTGCCCGGGCTGGCGTTCGGCTACTTCGTCTACCGCAAGGGCCTGCCGCTGCGCTTCTCCTCGGCGTTCTACCCGGTGCTCAAGGAGCGCATCCACGGGCCGGTCGGGCGCACGATCGACGTCTTCGCCGTGCTCGGCACGCTCTTCGGCCTGGCGGTCTCGCTCGGGCTCGGCACCTCGCAGATCAACGCCGGGCTCACCGAGCTGCTGGGCGTGCCCGACGCCGTCTGGGTGCGGGTGCTCATCATCACCCTGCTCACCGCGGTCGCGACCGCGTCGATCGTCGCCGGCCTCGACAAGGGGGTGAAGCGGCTCTCCAACATCAACATCGGCATGGCCATCGGCCTGATGATCTTCGTGCTGGTCTTCGGCGAGACCGTCTTCCTGCTGCGGCAGCTCTTCGAGAGCCTCGGCCTCTACCTGCAGGACGTCGTCCGGCTGGCCTTCTGGAACGACGCGATGGCGGAGTTCAACAAGGAGGACGGCTGGGGCTGGCAGGGCAGCTGGACCGTCTTCTACTGGGCGTGGACCGTGACCTGGTCGCCGTTCATGGGCATCTTCCTGGCCCGCATCTCGCGCGGTCGCACGGTGCGGGAGTTCGTCGCGGGCGTGCTCATCGCCCCGTCGGTCTTCACGCTGATCTGGTTCGTCGTCTTCGGGTGGTCGGCGATGAAGATCGACGGCATCGGTGGTGACGGGGGTCCGCTGTCGGCGGCGGTGGCCGAGAGCGTGCCGCTGGCGATGTTCGCCTTCTTCGACAACTTCCCGGCGGCGACGCTGGTGTCCGGCGTCGCGATCGTGGTCGTCGCCCTCTTCTTCGCGACCTCCGCCGACTCCGCCTCGCTGGTCGTCGACATGCTCTGCTCGGGCGACGGCGAGGCCGGCCCGGTGCGCCAGCGGGCCTTCTGGGGCATCTCCCTCGGTGCGATCGCGGCGAGCCTGATCGTGCTCGGCGGCGACGAGGCGCTGGAGACCCTGCAGCAGGTCATCACCGTGATGGGCCTGCCGATCTTCGTGCTCGTCTTCGCGATGCTCGTCACGCTCTTCCTGGCGCTGCGGCAGGAGAAGTTCGTCGTGCAGCGCGGCGTCGTGCCCGCGGGCGAGGCGGCACTGGCTCCGGTCGACGAGCCGGTGGGCGAGGTCGAGGGTGAGCGTGCCGAGGCTCAGGTCGCGGAGGCCGAGCGGCAGGCCGCCTCCGACCGCTAACCGCTGACGCGCGCGTCCGCCTGGCGGCACGGCATACGCCCTGGTCCGGCCCACTCCCGCGCACTCACCTCACGTCGTTGTCCTGATGGCCTGATGCATCGGTCCATCACGACAACGACGTGTGGGGAGTGGGTCGCGCTCCGCGCCACCGGGGTATGCCGTGCTCAGGCGCCGGCGGGCGCGGCACCTCCGGCGTCGCCGGCGCCGCCAGCGCCACCACCCTGGTGCGGGCCGCCGACCGGCTGCGCCCGCGACGAAGCGCGCGGCGAGCCGCGTCGCGACCGGCGGCCGTCGCCGCGGTCGGACGCGCGCTGCGCCTTCTTCTCCGCGCGACGGCCGCGCAGGCCGGAGGCCCAGGACGCGCCGCGCTCGACGAGCTCGTAGAGGACCGGCACGAGGATCAGCGTCAGCAGGGTCGAGCTGATCAGGCCGCCGATGACGACGATCGCCAGCGGCTGGGAGATGAACGCACCGCCGCCGGTGATCGCCAGCGCCATCGGGGTCAGCGCCAGGATGGTCGCCAGCGCCGTCATGATGATCGGCCGCAGACGGTGACGGGCGCCCTCGAAGAGCGCCTCGGTCCGCTGCAGGCCGCGGACGCGGTACTGGTTGACGAGGTCGATGAGCACGATCGCGTTGGTCACGACGATGCCGACGAGCATGAGCATGCCGACCATCGAGGCGACGTCGAGCGGCTTGTCGGTGATGAGCAGCAGACCGATCGAGCCGGTCGCCGCGAAGGGCACCGAGACGAGCAGGATGAGCGGCTGCACCAGCGAGTTGAAGGTCGCCACCATGACCAGGTAGACGATCGCGATCGCCGCGAGCAGCGCCAGCCCCAGCGCGCTGAAGGCCGCCTCCTGATCGGCGGAGATGCCGCCCAGCTCGACCTGCACGCCGGCCGGGACGTCGAGCGTCTCCAGCCGGTCGCCGATCTCGCCGCTCAGCGCACCGAGGTCGTCACCGGTCGGGCGACCGGTCACCGAGGCGGCGCGCAGGCCGTCGACGCGGGTGATCGTCACGGCCTCCTCGACCGTCTCCAGCTCGGCCAGCTCGCCGAGGGTGACCGGCTCGCCGTCGGCGGTGGCCGCGACCTCCAGGGCGGAGAGCGCGTCGAGGTCCTCGGCGCTCCCCTGGCGGACGACCACGTCGACCTGCTGGGCGTCGAACTCGACCCGGCCGACCTGGGCGCCGTCGGTCGCGGCCTGCACCAGCTGGCCGATCTGGGCCTCGGTCAGGCCGACCTCGGCCGCGGCGGCGCGGTCGACCGAGACGCGCAGCGAGGGGACGGTGTCGGTGAGGTTGTTGGTGACGTCGGCGGCGCCGACCTCCTGCAGCAGCCCGGTCACGGCCTCGGCGGCGGTGCGCAGGTCGTCCTCGTCCTGGGCCTGCACGACGACCTCGAGCTCGCTGGTGCCCATCTGCTGCCCGGCGCTGGCGGTGATGGTCGCGCCCTCGACGAGCTCCTCCTCGACGTGCGAGGTCAGCTCCTCGCCGAAGGCCTCGCCGTCGACACCCTCCTCGAGGGTCATCGCGAAGGTCGCGGTGTTGGAGCCGGAGCCGAAGAAGACCGCCTCGATGCCGCCGGGGCTGCCGGCGACGACCTGGTAGGCCGCGACCTCCTCGCGACCGGCCAGCCACTCCTCGATCTCCTGGGCCTGCTCGTCGGTCTCGGCGAGCCGGGTGCCGGTGGGCATGGTGAGCGTGGCCTGGAGGGTGTTCTCGCCCGAGGAGCCGATGAAGTCGGTCTTGAGCAGGGTGGCGGCGTAGCCGGTGCCGCCCAGCACGAGCGCGGCGAGCAGCACGGTGACCCACGGGTGGCCGACCGCGGTGCGCAGCACCGGCAGGTAGGCGCGCTGCAGCCGGTCGGGCGCGTCGTCGGCCTCGGGGCCGCTCTCCTCGTGCCTGCCACCGCCACCGCTGCCGAGGAACCAGTAGCCCAGCACCGGGATGATCGTCAGCGCGACGAGCAACGAGGCGAGCATCGCCAGCGCCACGGTCACCGCGAACGGCCGGAAGAGCTCGCCCACCTGACCACCGACGAAGCCGAGCGGCAGGAAGACCGCCACCGTCGCGACGGTCGCCGAGGTGATCGCGCCGGCGACCTCGCGGGTCGCCTCGACGACGGCCGTGCGGCGCTCGTCGCCGCGGGCGATGTGGCGCTTGATGTTCTCGATGACGACGATCGAGTCGTCGACGACGCGGCCGACGGCGATCGTCAGCGCACCGAGCGTCAGGATGTTGAGGCTGTAGCCCAGCGCCTGCAGCCCGATCAGGGCGATGAGCAGCGACAGCGGGATCGACATCGCGGTGACCAGCGTCAGGCGCACCGAGAGCAGGAAGACGAGCACGACGAGGATCGCGAAGCCCAGTCCCAGCAGGCCCTCGGTCGCCAGGTCCTCGATCGACTTCTCGATGAAGGGCGCCTGGTCGTAGATGGTGACCAGCTCGCCGCCGCCGAGCGCGACGCCGATCTCGTCCTGCAGGTCCTCCAGCGCGTGGGAGATCTCGACGGCGTTGCCGTCCGGCGTCTTGGTGATCGCCAGGCCGACGCTCGGCTCCCCGTTGGTGCGCGTGTATGCCGTGGCCTCCCTGGTCTCCAGCGTCACCGTCGCGACGTCGCCGAGGGTCGGGACCTCGACCTCGCCGGCTGCGTCGAGCGCCCCCTGGGCCTGCTCGGCGGCGGCCGCGGCGGCGGCGGCGCCGGCCGCCAGGGCGGGGTCGGTGGGGTTCTCCGCGGCGGCGGTGGCCGCGTCGTCGGCGGCCGTCTGCGCCTCGGCAGCGGCAGCACGCTGCTGGCCGGCCGCCTGCTGCGCGCCCAGGACCTGCGGGGTGAGCAGCGGCAGCGCCTCGATCTGCTCGACCGAGGTGAGGCGGGAGCCGACGAGGACGGGCAGCTCGGTGCTCTCGTCGAGGACCGTGCCACCCGGGACCACGACGCCGTTGGCCTGCAGCAGCTGGGCCACGGTCGCGGCGGACGCCCCAGCGTCGGCGGCCTCCTCCTCGTCCAGGTCGATCGTCACGACGCGGTCGGCCACGCCGGAGAGCGTGGCGGCGCGCACGCCGTCGAGGTCCTCGATCTCGGGGATGACGAGGCGCTCGAGCCGGTCCACCAGGTCGGTCGCGTCGACGTCGGAGCCGCCGGTCGCGGCCAGCTGGACGATCGGGAAGTCGTCGAGGTTGCCCGCGAAGATCTGCGGCTCGGCCCCGTCGGGCAGGTTGGCGGCCTGCGCGAGCACCGCACGCTGCAGGTCGGTCTGCACCGCGCCGATGTTGCTGCCGTAGTCGAGCTCGACGATGACCGAGGAGAAGCCGTCGGTGCTCGTCGAGGTCACCTTGACGACGTTGTTCAGGCCCCGCGCCACGATCTCGATGGGCTCGGTCACCTGCTCCTCGACGACCGAGCTGCTCGAGCCGGGCACGGGCGTGGTCACCGCGAGCACCGGGAACTGCAGCGACGGGAAGAGCTCGCGAGGGAGCGCGGAGGTGGACCAGAGGCCTGCCAGCACGGCGAAGAGGGTCGCCAGGGCGATGAGGGCACGGTTGCGGACGCTGAACAGCGTGAGGCGCGACATAGGATGCCTAGCCTAGAACCAACAGTTAGCCCCGGGCGAACTGACCTGACAGCCAGAGGAGACACCGATGAGCGGCACCGGCGAGGCCGGCCGACGGGCGGAGCTGACGGCGTGCGTCGTCGGCGCGGAGGAGGAGCTCCACCGGCTGGTCGTCCACTGGCTCGATCCCGTGCCCATGCCCGCCGACCTCACGCTGCGCCAGGTGCAGGTGCTCGCCCTCGTGCGCGCCACGCCCGACCTCACCGCCCAGGACCTCGCCGGGGTCCTCGACGTCACCACGCCGACGGTGAGCGGCATCCTCGAGCGGATCGTCTCCCGCGGCTGGCTGGAGCGTCGTCCCGACCCGGACGACCGCCGCCGCCAGCTGCTGCGCGTGACGCAGGAGGGCGAGGACGTGCTGGCCGCGCTGGAGGACCCGCCCCGCCGGGCGCGCGCCCGCCTGCTCGACGGCCTGGAGCTCGACGAGCTGGAGGACCTCGGCCGCCTGGTGGGCCGGATGCTCGAGGTGGCCAGACGGATCGGCGGCGACGCCGGCTGACCGCCCGCGCCGCCGCCGACGATCCGTCGCCGCCGACCCGTCGTCGGCGATTCCTCGTCAGCCGGTGAGCTCCCGTGCCAGGGCGGCCGGCAGGTAGTCGTAGCGCGCGAACGACCGGGTGAAGGTCCCGGAGCCGTGCGAGATCGAGCGCAGGTCGATCGGGTAGCGCGCCAGCTCGTGCTCCGGCACCTCGGCCCGCACCACCGTGTGGCCGTCGCCGACCGGCTCGGTGCCGTAGACCTGGGCCCGGCGCCCGCGCAGGTCGGCCATGACGGCGCCGACGTACTCGTCCGCGACCGTGATCTCGACGGCGTCGACCGGCTCGAGCAGGGAGACGGTGGACTCGTTCGCGGCCTCGCGCAACGCCATACCGGCGGCGGTCTGGAAGGCCATGTCGGAGGAGTCGACCGAGTGCGCCTTGCCGTCGCGCAGGGTCACGCGCACGTCCACGCACGGGTAGCCGGCGAGGACGCCCTCGGCGAGCTGGTTGCGCACGCCCTTCTCGACGGAGGGGATGAACTGGCGCGGCACCGCACCGCCGACGACCTTGTCGACGAACTCGAAGCCGGCGCCGCGCTCCAGCGGCTCGATCTCGAGCTGGACGACGGCGTACTGCCCGTGCCCGCCGGACTGCTTGACCAGGCGGCCCTGGACCTGGACCTTGCGCACGAAGGTCTCGCGCAGCGAGGTCTTCACCGGCTCGGTCTCGACCGCGACGTTGTAGCGGCTGCGCAGCTGCTCCAGCACGTCGTCGACCTGGGCGGGGCCGAGGGTCCACAGCACGACCTGGTGGGTCTCGGCGTTGTGCTCCAGCCGCAGCGTGACGTCCTCGCTGAGCAGGCGTTGCAGGGCGCCCGCGAGCTTGTCCTCGTCCTTGCTGGCGGTGGCGCGGATCGCGACCGGCAGCAGCGGCTCGGGCAGCAGCCAGGGCTCCGCGAGCGCGGGCCGGTCGGTGTCGGAGAGCGTGTCGGCCGTCTCGGCCGAGGCCAGCTTGGTGACGAGCACCAGCTCGCCGGCGATCGCCGAGTCGCGCGGCACGGTGCTCGTCGCTCCGGGCACCGGCGTCATGATCTGGCCGACGCGCTCGTCGTCCTCGTCGTGGCCGGGGTGGCCCGGGAGCTCACGGCCGAGGACGCGCTCGAGGTGGCCGCTGACGTGCAGGTGGTCGCCCGAGCTGAGGGTGCCGGAGAAGATCCGCACGAGGGACAGGCGGCCCACGTAGGGGTCGGTGGTCGTGCGCACCACCTGCGACACGAGCGGCCCGGCCGGGTCGGCCGAGATCTCCAGCAGCTCCTCGCCGGCGGGGTCGGTGACCGTCGGGAGCCAGGCCTGGTCGGGCGAGGGGAAGGCGTTGACGACGATGTCGAGCAGCCGCGTCACGCCCATGCCCGTCGGCGGGTTGACCACGACGATCGGGAAGAAGCGGGCCGTGCTGATGGCCGCGCGCAGGTCGGTGCGCAGGGCCTCGCGGTCGAGTTCCTCGCCGGAGAGGTAGCGGTCGAGCAGCGTCTCGTCCTCGGACGTCTCGATGATGGCCTCGACCAGCTCGCCGCGTTGGGTCTCGATCTCCGCGCGCTCGTCGTCGGTCAGCGACCGGGTCGTGCCGTCGGCCTCGTGCCGGACCTCGTCGAGCAGCTCGACGATGCCGGTGAGCTCCTGGCCCTCGACGACCGGGACCGCCAGCGGCACCGCGGCACCGAAGACCCGGCGGCACTGCGCCACGACGCTGTCGAAGTCGGCCCGGGCCAGCTCGAGCTGGGTGACGGCGATCAGTCGCGGGACGCCGACGCCCTCGCACTCGCGCCACAGCATCCGGGTGGCCTCGTCGATGCCGCTGCCCGCGGCGACCACGAAGACCACGGCGTCGGCGGCGCGCAGACCCGCCCGCACGTCGCCCACAAAATCAGGTCGCCCCGGGGTGTCCACCACCGTGACGACCGTGCCGGTGCCCTCGTGCACCGTGCTGGCGACGCCGAGCGCGGTCGAGGCCTCCTCGGCGTCCTTGACGTGCCCCAGCTGGCCGCTGGTGAGCTGGGCGAGCAACGCGCTCTTCCCCGTGCCCTGCGGTCCGACGAGGACCACGTTGCGGATCTCCGAGGGGCTCGAGGGTGCGCGGAACGACGACGCGCCGGTGCGGTTCATGCGCCACAACATACGCCTACTACACAACGTAGTGTCGAGGGGGTGGGGGGCTGCTCAGGAGGCCAGGCCGAGGCGCGCCAGCAGGTGCGTGACGTCGGGCTCGGCGCCGCGGAACCGGCGGTAGGACTCCATGGCCTCGATCGACCCGCCGCGGCCCAGCAGCTCGCGGCGGAAGTGCTCGCCGGCGGCCCGCGTCATGCCCCCGGGCTGCTCCTCGGTCGCCTGCTCGCGGAACCACGCGACGGTGTCGGCGTCCATGACCTCGGACCACAGGTAGGAGTAGTAGCCCGCGGCGTAGCCGCCGCCGAAGATGTGGTGGAAGTAGGCCGAGCGGTAGCGCGGCGGGACGAGCGGCGTGGCCACCCCGGCGCGCTCGAGCGCGGCGGCCTCGAAGGCCTCGACGCCGGAGCCGTCCTCGGGCAGCTCCTCGAGCGGGGTCTGGTGCCAGGCCTGGTCGAGCAGCATCGCCGCGAGCGACTCGAAGGTCGAGTAGCCGCTCTCGGTGCGGCTCGCGACGAGCTGCTCGACCCACTCGTCCGGGATCGGCTCGCCGGTCTCGTGGTGGCGGGCGTACTGCTTGAGCAGCGCCGGCTCCCAGGCCCAGATCTCGTTGACCTGGCTGGGGAACTCGACGAAGTCGCGCGGCACCGAGGTGCCGGCCCGCGAGGGGTAGCGCACGTCGGAGAGCAGGCCGTGCAGGTCGTGGCCGAACTCGTGGAAGAGCGTGATGACGTTGTCCCAGGTCATGAGCGCGGGGGAGCCCTGCGCGGGCGGCGGGACGTTGCAGGTGTTGGTCACCACGGGCAGGTCGCCGAGCAGCTCGCTCTGGTCGACGATCGAGGTCATCCAGGCGCCGCCCTTCTTGGTCGGGCGGGTGAACGGGTCGATGACCAGGGCGCCCAGCGCCGAGCCGTCCTCCTCGCGGACCTCGTAGACCCGGGCCTCGGAGGTGTAGCCGACGAGCTCGGGGCGCTCGACGAAGGTGAGGCCGTAGAGCGCGGTCGCGGCGGCGAAGACGCCGTCGTGCAGCACCCGCTCGAACTCCAGGTAGGGCTTGAGCTGGGCGGTGTCGAAGGCGGTGGCGGCGTTCTCCTGCGTCGCGAGGAACTGCCAGTCCCAGGGCTCGAGGTCGGCGTCGGGGTCGGTGCTCCGCAGGCGGGCCCGCAGCGCCTCGGCCTCGCGGTCGAGGATCTGCATCACGCCGGGCACCAGGCGGCCCAGCAGGTCGTTGACGGCGTCGGTGCCCCGGGCGCAGGACACCTCGTGCACGTAGGCCGCGTGGTGGGGGTAGCCGAGCAACTGGGCCCGCTCGGCGCGCAGCCGGGCGATCCGCACGAGGATGTCGCGGGTGTCGTGCTCGCCGGACAGACCCCGGCCGACCGACGCGCGGTAGATGCGCTCCCGGAGCCCGCGGTGCTGCATGTTGTCGAGGAGCGGCTGTCCGGACGTGTTGACGATCGGCACCAGCCAGCCGTCGAGGCCCCGGTCCTGCGCCGCCTCGCGCAGCCGGGCCACGTCGTCCTCGGCCAGCCCGGCCAGCTCGGCCTCGTCGGTCACGTGGACGGCCGCGGCGTTGCGCCCGGCGACCAGGGCGGTGTCGAACTCGTTGGAGAGGCGGGCCAGCTCGCCGTTCAGCTCGCGGAGCCGCTCCTGCTGCTCCGCCGGCAGCGTGATGCCGCCACGCTCGTAGGCGCGCAGGCGTTCGGAGAGGTTGAAGGCGTCCTGCTCGTCGAGCTCGACCTCACCGGCCTCGGCGCGCTCGGCGAGCGCCCGCAGTCGGCCGTAGAGCGCCGGGTCGAGCAGGATCGCGTCGGAGTGCGCGGCCAGCCGGGGCGAGAGCTCGGCCATGATCGCGTCGCGCTCGGGGTTGGTGTCCGCCGACCGGGCCACCCAGAAGGCCGACAGCGTCCGCTCCAGCACCTGCCCGCTGCGCTCCCAGGCGTGCAGCACGTTCTCGACCGTCGCGGGCGAGCCGTCCTCGGCGATCTGCCGCAGCTCGGCCAGGTGCTGCTCCATCCCGATCTCCAGCGCCTCGCGGGCGTGGGCGTCGGTGGCGTGGGCGTAGTCGGGGAGCGCGAAGGGCAGGGTCGAGGGGGTGAGGAACGGGTTCGTCATCCCTCCATTCGAGCACAGCGCTCACCACCAGTCCGGCTCGGCCGTCGCGAGCGTCACCGGCGCGGCGAAGGTGCCGACGAGCTCGCGGTGCCACGCGTGGCGTGTCGCGCGCAGCTCGGCCCAGGTCGTGAACCGGTAGCGGTAGAGCAGGGCCCGCACCTCCTCCGGCCGCTCGCCCGAGAAGGGGTCGTGCGCCAGCAGCCGCAGCGTCGCCGGGTCGGCCTCGAGCAGCCGCCGCAGCAGCCGGGGCAGCCACGGCCAGGCGTAGCGCCGCGACAGCGAGGCGACCCACATCAGCCAGTCGAGCCGCAGGTGGGAGGGCGCGACCTGCCGCGGCCAGCGCGCCGGATCGCCGGGCTCGCCGCGGAAGCCGTACTCGAGCCACACGCCGTCCGTGCCCCGTCCCTCGAGCACGACCTCGTGGCGGATCTTCGTCACGGTGCCGAAGGCGCCGTAGGTGTTCACCAGCCGCAGCGGGTCGAAGGAGGCGTTCATCGCCTGCCGCGGCGAGACCATGTTGAGCACGGGATGCCGGCTCAGCACCAGGACCAGCGCGGTCACGACGAGCACCGCCCCGACCCAGGGGTATGGCGTGCCGCCGGCCGTGGTGGGCACCAGCCAGTCCTGCACGGGGCCGGGGAGCAGCCAGGTCCAGAAGGCGTCGGGCAGCACCGAGGCGGCGAGCACGACCGCGAGCCAGTTGAGCCAGGTGAAGTTGCCGCTGGCGACCAGCCACAGCTGGGTGACGAGCATGATGCCGGCGCAGACGCCCGACACCGGCCGGGGCAGGAGGAGCCCGAAGGGCACGACGAGCTGGGTGACGTGGTTGGCGGCCACCTCGACCTTGTGCAGCGGGCCGGGCAGGTGGTGGAAGAACCACGACAGCGGCCCGGGCATCGGCTGGGTCTCGTGGTGGTGGTGCAGGCAGGTCAGGTCGCGCCAGCACGGGTCGCCGCGCATCTTGATCAGCCCGGCCCCGAGCTCGAGCCGGAGGAGCAGCCACCGCAGCAGGAGCAGGACGAGCAGCGGCGGGGCGGTGTGCGCGGTGCCGAGGAAGATCGCCAGGAAGCCCACCTCGCACAGCAACGACTCCCAGCCGAAGGAGTACCAGACCTGGCCGACGTTGACGATCGAGAGGTAGAGCGCCCACATCGCCGCCCAGACCGTCATGGCGAGCGGCAGCGGGAGCCGGGCCGTTCCCCCGGCCAGGGCGTGCGCGAGGACCGCCCGCCCGAGCCATCCGTCCTCGGCGACGAACCACTCCATACCCCTCGACGGTAGGCCGCCCACGCCCGTCGGTCACGCCGCATAGGGTCGGGGGATGAGCGACGACACGACGACCCCGCCCGCCGAGACCGCCGCCCCCGAGCCCCGCGACCTGCTGGTCGAGACCTTCCACACCCTGGAGACCGACGAGGGCCCGCTGAGCTACACCGCTCGGACCGGGCGCGTGGTGCTGCGCGAGGAGGAGTACAAGGACGACGTCTTCGAGGGCTGGACGCCCCGCGCCGAGCTCGCCGTCACGGCCTACACCCTCGACCTGCCGGAGGGCGCCGACCGCACCGAGCGCCCGATCACCTTCGTCTTCAACGGCGGCCCGGGCTCGAGCTCGGTGTGGCTGCACCTGGGCGTGCTCGGCCCCCGCGTCGTCGACGACGGCGAGGTCGGCGACCCGACGCCGCCGCCCTACGGCCTGCTCGACAACCCGCACACGCCGCTGCGCGCCACCGACCTGGTCTTCATCGACCCCATGTCGACCGGGCACTCCCGCGCGGTCAAGGGCGGCAAGGCCAAGGACTACCTCGGCTTCGGCAAGGACGTCGAGCAGATCGCCGAGCTCATCCGGCTGTGGTGCACCCGCGAGGACCGCTGGATGAGCCCGAAGTTCGTCTGCGGCGAGTCCTACGGCACCACGCGTGCCGTGGGCGTGGCCGAGCACCTCCTCTCCCGCTTCGGTATGCAGCTCAACGGGCTCGTCCTCATCAGCTCGGTCCTCGACTTCGGCAACCAGACCTTCCACGCCGCGCGCGCCGACGACGCCTACCAGTGCTACCTGCCGACCTACGCCGCGATCGCGCACTTCCACGGCAAGCACCCGGGACGGACCCTGCAGGAGGTGCTCGCCGAGGCCGAGACGCTGGCCAGCGGCACCTACCGGTGGGCGCTGGGGCGCGGCAGCCGCCTGACCGAGGAGGAGCGTGCCGACCTGCTGGCCCGGCTCTCGTCGGTGACGGGGCTGTCGGAGGACTACCTCGACCGGTGCGACCTGCGGCCCGAGCACTGGCGCTTCTGCACCGAGCTGCTGCGCGACCAGGGGCTGACGGTCGGGCGCATCGACGGTCGCGTCACGGGCGTGCTGCACTCCGGCATCGCCGAGGGGATGGACGCCGACCCCTCGATCGACGCGCTGCTCGGCCCCTACGCCGCCGCGATCCACCACTACCTGCGCAGCGAGCTGCGGTCCGAGCTCGACCTGCCCTACGCCGTCTTCTCCGACGCCCTGGGGCAGTGGTCCTACAAGGAGTTCGAGGGCCGTCCGGTGAGCGTGACCGACAAGCTGGAGCGCGTGATGCGCGCCAACCCCCACCTGCGGGTGCGGATCGAGTACGGCTACTACGACCTGGCCACGCCCTACGCCGCGGCCGAGGACACGGTCGCGCACCTGCGGCTGACCGAGCAGGCGCGCGACCGCCTCGAGCACGTCTACTTCGAGACCGGGCACATGCCCTACCTCGGGGCCGCCACCCGGCGCGACGAGGCGGAGGGGATCACCGACTTCGTGCGGCGGGCGAGCGGCCGCTGAGGGTCAGGCCGGCTCGGGCGTGGCGTCCGCCGAAGCGGTGGCCACGGCCACCTCGCCGGCGGGCGCCTCGGTGGCCTCGAGCTCGACCACGGGAGCCGGCGACGGCTCGTCGAGCTTGACCGCCACGACGCCGGCGAGGATGAGCAGGCCGCCGAGCAGCTGGACCGGGGCCGGCATCTCGCCGAGCAGGGCCCAGGCCCAGAGGACGGCGAAGAGCACCTCGACGAGGCCGACGAAGGAGGCGACCTTGGCCTGCAGCATGCGGGTGGCCATGATGCCGGTGGCGTAGGCGAAGGCGGCCGCGACGGCACCGAGCCACAGCACCGGCACCCACCAGGCCACCGCGATGCCGGCGACGGAGGTGTCGGCGGTGCTGGCGTGGAAGGGCACGATGCCGACCACGCCGGCGAGGCTCACGACGACGGTGCCGACGGCCATGCCCAGCGCCGAGAAGGTGATGGGCGGCAGGCCGTTGCTCTCGTCGGCGGCGAGGATGAAGAAGACCGCCAGACCGACCGCGGCGCACATGCCGAAGATCACGCCGATCGTGCTCACCTGCACGTCGCCGAGGACGTCGAGGATGAGCAGCAGCCCGGCCATCGCGATGACGCCGCCGATAAGGGTCAGGCGGCGCGGACGCTGCCCGTGGACCAGCCAGAGCCAGCCGACGACCAGGATCGGACCGAGGTACTCCAGCATCAGCGCGACGCCGACCGAGAGGTGGCTGACCGCGAGGAAGTAGAAGAGCTGGGCGCCCGCGACGGCGAAGACGCCGAACAGCCCCACGTGCAGCCAGGTGCGCCCCCGTCGCAGCAGGTGCCAGCGGCCGCGCATCGCCAGCGCGGCGGGCACCGACAGGATGAGCGCGCCCAGCGCCATGCGGGTCGTCACGGTCGCGGCCGGCGACCAGCCGGTGGCGAAGACGCTCTTGGCCACGGCCCCTGAGCTGCCGAAGGTGAACGCCGAGATGAGCGCCAGCAGGAGGCCGATGACCATCACCGCGCGCGGCGAGCGCTGTCGTCGGGCCACGGGGGTGGGGGTGGAAGGTGCACGACGGGCCGAGGTCGCAGTCATGGCGGCGGCCTCCTCTCGGACGAGCGGGCCGGTCACGGCCCGACATAGGATCATGGGTGTCAGCCGTTGACACCCATGACGATATGAGAGAGGAGCGTCAGGAGTCAACATGCATTTTGCCCATGACACCGAACTCGCCCTGCAGGGCGCCGCCGACCTGGTCAACACCCTCTCCAGCGACGGGGACACCCTCGTCACCCAGGACCAGCTCGACGACTTCGTGGCCCGCTGGGGCTGGAGCGGCACGATCCGGCACGACGACGTCGAGCTGGCGGAGGTGCGCGCGCTGCGCCCGGTCTTCCGGCAGATGTGGGAGCTCGAGGAGGAGGGCGTGGTCGACCTGGTCAACCGGATGCTCGCCGACAGCCACGCGCTGCCCCGCCTGGTCCGCCACGACGACTGGGACTGGCACCTGCACGCCACCTCCGACGACGCCCCGCTGGCGACCCGCATGACCGTGGAGTTCGCGATGGCCATGGTCGACCTCGTCCGCGCGGGCGAGCTCGGCCGCCTCGGCACCTGCGGCGCCGACGACTGCGACGACGTCCTCGTCGACCTCACCCGCAACCGGTCGCGCCGCTTCTGCAGCACGACCTGCGGCAACCGGATCGCCGCCGCCGCCTACCGCGAGCGGCAGGCCGCCGCCGACGCCTGAGGGGTATGCCGTGCACCCGGCGGGTGCACGGCATACCCGCGAGGCTCAGGCCTCCTGCTCCTCCAGCACCTTGTCGGTGCGCACCTGACGCTCCATGGCGTCGAACTCCGCCTGGATCTCCGGGTCGTCCTGCGCGGTCATCTTGGAGACCACGACGGCGACGAGCAGGTTGAGGAGGAAGCCGGGGACGATCTCGTACATGCGACTGCTCAGGGCGTCGACGTTGCCCCAGACGAAGACCACGACCGCACCGGTGACCATGCCGGCGATCGCGCCCTTGGCCGTGAGCCGTCGCCAGTAGAGCGAGAGCAGCACGATCGGGCCGAACGCGCCGCCGAAGCCGGCCCACGCGAAGGCCACGAGCTCCAGGATCGAGGAGTCGGGGTTGAGCGCCAGGAGGAAGGCGATGAGGGCCACGACGAGCACGCCGAGGCGGCCCAGCATGACCTCGGTGCGCGGCGCCGACCGACGGCCGAGCAGGTTGTAGAGGTCCTCGACGAGCGCGGAGGAGCAGACCACGAGCTGGGACGACATCGTCGACATGATCGCCGCGAGCACCGCCGCCAGCACGAAGCCGGCGACCAGCGGGTGGAAGAAGATCTGGCTGAGGACGAGGAAGACCGTCTCCGGGTCGCCCAGGTCACGCGCCGGGTCGTTGGCGAAGTAGCCGATGCCGAGCAGCGCGGTGCTGATGGCGCCGAGGCAGGTGAGGATCATCCAGCTGATGCCGATGCGTCGGCCGGCCTTCGCGTCCGCGGCGCTGCGCAGCGCCATGAAGCGCACGATGATGTGCGGCTGGCCGAAGTAGCCCAGCCCCCAGGCGGCGGTGGAGAAGATGCCGAGGCCGAAGAGGAGGGCGTTGGTGTCGCCCGCTCCGGCGAAGAGGTTGAGCGCGTCGGGGTTGACCGCGCGCATCGAGTCGACGGCCTCGCCCGGACCGCCCACCACGAAGAGCGCCACGATCGGCACCGTGATCAGGGCGGCGAACATGAGCAGGCCCTGGACGACGTCGGTCCAGCTCGCGCCGAGGAAGCCGCCGAACATCGTGTAGAGCAGCGTCACGCCGGAGACCACGAGCAGCCCCGTCATGTAGGGCCAGCCGAAGGAGGAGTCGAAGAACTTGCCCGCGGCGACCATGCCGGAGGAGACGTAGAAGGTGAAGAACACGAGCACGATGACGCCGGCGGCGATGCGCAGGACGTGCGAGCGGTCGCGCAGGCGCTTCTCGAAGTAGCTCGGGATCGTGATGGCGTTGGACGCCACCTCGGAGTAGGCGCGCAGCCGGGGCGCGACGAACTTCCAGTTGAGCCAGGCGCCGATGACGAGGCCGATGGCGATCCAGGACTCGAAGAGGCCCGAGACGTAGATCGCGCCGGGCAGGCCCATGAGCAGCCAGCCGGACATGTCGGAGGCGCCGGCCGAGAGGGCGGCGACGCCCGGCGGCAGGCCGCGGCCCGCCAGCATGTAGTCGTCGAGGTCGGAGGTGCGTCGGAAGGCGGCGTAGCCGATGGCCAGCATCCCGAGCAGGTAGATGACGATGGCGGTGAGCTGGAACGCGCTGTCGCTCATGACTGAGCCCTTCGCAGGAGGTCGGACGGTCCGTCCGTCGAGTATGGCAGCGTAGGCGCATGGCGTCTCCCCTCCGACACGGCGACGACGGCCTCCGGCCGGCGACCCGCGCCGTCGCGCTCGGCCGGCCGCAGCCGGTCCCCGGCGCGCCCGTCAACCCCCCGGTGCACCTGACCTCGACCTACGTCGCCGACGGCGAGGTCAACTACGCGCGGGTGTCCAACCCGACCTGGGAGGCCCTGGAGGAGGTGCTCGGCTCGCTGGAGTCGGGCACCGCGCTGACCTTCGCCTCCGGCATGGCGGCGGTCGCGGCCGTCGTCGGCCAGGTGCCGGTCGGTGGCGTCGTGGTGCGGCCGCGGCACGTCTACAACGGCACCACCGGGCTGCTCGCCGAGCGCGCCGCCGCGGGGGCGCTGACCGTCCGCACCGTCGAGGCGGAGGACACCGAGGGCATCGTGCGCGCCTGCGAGGGCGCCGACCTGCTGCTGCTGGAGTCCCCGAGCAACCCGATGATGGAGCTCACCGACGTCGTGGGGGTGGTGCGCCGCCTGCGCGAACGCCTGGGGGAGCGGCGGCCGGTCGTCGCCTGCGACAACACCTTCGCCACCCCGGTCGCCCAGCAGCCGCTGCGCTGGGGCGCCGACCTGGTCGTGCACTCGGCCACGAAGTATCTCGCCGGGCACTCCGACACCCTCCTCGGCGCCGTCGTCGTCTCGCCCGACCGGCCCGACCTGCTGGAGCGGGTGCGCACCTACCGGACGCTGCACGGCGCCATCCCCGGTCCCATGGAGGCGTGGCTGGTGCTGCGCGGCGTGCGCACCCTGCACGTGCGTCTGGAGCGGGCGAGCGCGACGGCCGAGCTGCTCGTCGACCGGCTCGAGGGCCACCCTGCGGTCGAGCGGGTCCGCTATCCCGGCTTCGGGGCGATGGTCTCCATCGAGGTCGCCGGCGGCGCGGACGAGGCCGAGGCGGTCTGCTCGGCGGTGCGCGTGTGGTCGCACTCCACGAGCCTGGGAGGCGTCGAGTCGCAGATCGAGCGTCGGCGCCGGCACCCGCTCGAGGTCGACACGGTGCCGGAGAACCTGCTGCGGCTCTCGGTCGGGGTCGAGGATCCCGAGGACCTGTGGGAGGACCTGGCGCAGGCGCTCGACCAGCGCTGACGCCCAGCGGGGGAGTCGGGCCGGCGGTCACCGGCGACCCGGCGCGACGTCATACCCCTGGTAGAACTGCGTGCGGACACGCAGAAGGCCCGCGCCGTGCGGCGCGGGCCTTCTGGAAGTCTGTCGAAGGACGACTCAGAGAGCGCGGACCTTGTCAGCCTGCGGACCCTTGGGGCCCTGGGTGACGTCGAACTCCACCTTCTGGCCCTCCTGGAGCTCACGGTAACCGGAGCTGTCGATCGCCGAGTAGTGGACGAAGACGTCAGCGCCTCCGCCATCCTGCTCGATGAAGCCGAAGCCCTTCTCGGAGTTGAACCACTTCACGGTGCCTGTAGCCACTGGTGCTGCCTTACTTTCTGGATTGCTGTCGGGATCCCGCAGTGCGCGGCATCCCCGGTACTACCGAAGAGATGTCGTATGGATCCGTGCTTCGGACGTACCTGACGCAAGGAACCGCGTCGGACAAAGCAACGGCAGCTGTCGACGACGCTAGCACGGATCTGCGCGGAGCGGGGACTCCTCGCGCGAGCCGTGCCCGGCCCGGACCCCCGTCGTCGCAGGTCAGGGGGTCGGGGTGAGATTCACATCTCGGACAGCGCGTAGCTGTAGAGGTCGGGCTCCCGCTCGACCACGCGCAGCGGCTCCCCGCCGTCGGGGTCGGGCACGCGCAGCACCCGGCAGGTCTCCTCCTCCACGACCTCCGCCGGCACGCCGGCCGAGGCCAGGGGCTCGAGCAGGGACTCGACGCGGCCGGTCAGCTCGAAGGCCAGCTCGGTGCCGACCTCGCTCATCGGCTGCACGCCGTGGAGGCCGCCGGTGCGGGCGGTGAGGTCGGCCCAGGTGCCGTCCTCGAGGGTCACGCGGCGCCGCAGCCCGAGCCCGTCGAGGACGTCGAGCGCCACCCGGCCGGCGGGGGTGCGCCAGACGGGCAGGACCGCGAGGGAGGGCTCGGAGGCCGCCAGCTCCTCGGGGTTGGGAGTGAGGGGCTCGAGGGTCAGCTGCACGCCGTCGTCCGCGGTGATGACGGCCAGCGGGCCGCCCTCGCCCTCGAGGAGCTCGATCGGCACGCCCTCGGCGCGGGCGGCCTCGACCGCCTCGGCCAGCGGCACGCTCGTCTCCAGGCAGAGCTCGGTGCTGCCGGCGGGGTGGGCGTCGTCGGCGGGGCGCAGCGCGAGGCGTCCGGCGCCGAGCTGGTAGACCGCCTCCCCGTCGTCCCCGGAGAGCCGGACGCCGCCGAGCGCCTGCAGGACGACGTCCCAGGCGGGAAGGTCGTCCGTGCGGCGGACCGGGCGGACGCTCAGGGGGTCTCGCGTCGTGCTCATCTGTGGGGGCTCCTCGGGCGCGGGGGGCTTGTCCCAACCTAGCGCCCGCGGGCCCGGCTACGTTAAGCCCATGGCCATCTACGCCGTCCAGTACACCTACTCCGAGGACACCGACGCCCTCGACGAGCACCGCCCGGCCCACCGGGCGTTCCTGTCCGGCCTGGCCGAGGACGGCGTCGTCCTCGTCTCCGGGCCCATGGCGCGGCAGGCCGACGGCCCCGCCGCGGCCCTCCTCCTGCTCTCCGGCGACTCCGAGGAGGCCGTGCTCGAGCTGCTCCGCGAGGACCCCTTCCAGCAGCTCGGACTGGTCCAGCAGGTCGGCATCCACCGGTGGGACCCCGTCATCGGTGCCGGCTGGCTGCTCGAGGGGCTGTCGGGCCTGCGCTGAGGGGATCCGCCCGCAGGCGGTCCGGCAGGGTCGCTCGGGTCCTCGCTCAGGCGCCCTCGGCGGTGACCCAGGTGCCGGCCTCGCCGTCGACGAGCGCCACGGCCTCCTCGAGGTTGCCGATCGCGGCGGCGACGCGCTGCTGGTGCCCGCCGACCTCGACGAACCGGCAGACCGCCTCGACCTTGGGCCCCATCGACCCGGCGGGCAGGTCGAGCGCGCGCAGCGCCCCGGGCGTCGTGCGCCGGATCGGCCGCGCCCGGTCGGTGCCGAAGTCCTCCATCACGGCCGGCACGTCGGTGAGCACGAGCAGCCGGTCGGCGCGGAGCCGGTGGGCCAGCAGCGCCGCCGAGAGGTCCTTGTCGATGACCGCCTCGACGCCCTGGAGGTCGCCGGTCGGGGTCCGCACGACCGGCACCCCGCCGCCGCCGGCGCAGACGACGATGACCGAGTCGTCGAGCAGCTGGTCGATGAGCCTGGTCTCGATGATCTCCCGCGGCCGCGGGGAGGGGACCACGCGCCGCCAGTGGTCGCCGTCCCGGCGCACCTGCCAGCCGTGGCGCTGCGCCAGCTCGCGCGCGGTCGCCTCGTCGTAGACCTCGCCGACGAACTTCGTCGGCTCGGCGAAGGCCGGGTCGTCGGCGTCGACGAGGGTCTGGTTGAGCACGGCCGCGAGCTGGCGATAGGGCCGCTCGTTGCCGAGCGCCTGCAGGATCCAGTAGCCGATGAGCCCCTGGGTCATCGCCCCCAGCGCGTCGAAGGGGTAGGGCTCGCTGAGCCGGGCGTCGGCCGCGCTCTCCATCGCCAGGATGCCCACCTGCGGGCCGTTGCCGTGGGTGATCACGACCTCGTGGTCGTCGGTCAGCGGCGCCAGCGCGTGCATGGCGCGCCGGATGTTGACCACCTGCGCGTCGGCGTCCGGCACCTGACCGCGCTGCAGGAGGGCGTTGCCCCCGAGCGCGACGACGATCCTCATGCCGGGAGTATGTCGCGTCCGTCGACTCCTGCGCCGACGTCGGGTCGCGTGCGCGGGGGACGCGCCCGCCCCGGCCCCTGCCCGGGGCGGGCACGTCCCGGGCAGGGCGTCAGTGCCCGGCGTGGCCGCCCTTCGCCCCGCCGCCGAGGTCGACGGTGGTGCAGACCAGGCGCGCCCCTGCCGCGCCGGTCACGGGGTTCGTCGGGTCGGCGTGGAGCACCACCGAGCCGGCGGCGCCCGCGTGGACGGTCCACGGCACGACGGTGGTCGTGATGCCCTTGCCCTTGGCGTCCGTGGTCACGTCGAGCCAGATCTCGCGCTCGCCGAGCGGCGTGGCGGCGTCGGTGCCGTGCTGGTAGTGCCCGCCCGAGGCGAGCGGGTCGGTGCCGCACCGGCCCGTGTGCACGTGGGCGCCGAAGGTGCGGTGGGCGGGCAGCCCGCTGACCATGAGGCGCACCTGCGTGTATCCGTCCCGGGACCACGCGTGCACCTGCGTCCTGGCGGACGCGTAGGCCGTGTCGTGCACGACCGTCGGACCGCGACCGTGGTCGACCACGGTGCTCGCCGCGGCCGCCGCGGCGGGGACCACGGTGAGCGCCACCAGCGTCGCCACGACGCCGCCCTTGAGACTGACCATCCGTTTCCTCCTCGTGTGCGGCGGGTCCCCTGCGGACCCGGCCCGAGGGGTTGTCGCGTCGGGCGGCCGGGACGGTTCGCGGCGCGGGTGTGATGCTGCTCACACGTCCTACGCCGTGGTGCTCGGGGAGCATGGGGGCATGCGAGCCTTCGTCGCCGTCGAGCTGCCCGAGGACGTCGTCACGGCCGTCGAGGACTTCCTCGAGCCGCGTCGCGAGGGCGTCGCGTCCCGGCGCGAGTGGCGCTGGACCCGCCGCGAGCACCTGCACCTGACGCTGGCCTTCCTGCCCGACCTGGAGGAGTGGCGCGAGGAGGAGCTCGTCGAGGAAGGCCAGCGGTATGCCGCGCGCCACCGCCCCCTCGACCTGCGCCTGGCCGGAGCGGGCGCCTTCCCGTCGCCGGGCTCGGCCCGGGTCCTCTGGGCCGGCGTCGACGAGGGGGAGCCGGGGACCCTGGCGACGTGGGCCGCGGGGCTGCGCGCCGTGGCCAGCCACGCGGGTGTGCGGGTCGACGGCACCCGCTTCACGCCGCACGTCACGCTCGCCCGGGCCGTCGGCCGGCCGCACCCGGCGGGGCACCTGCTCCAGGCGCTCGACACGCTGCACACCCCGTCCTGGCGGGTGGACGATCTCGCCCTCGTGGCGTCCCACCTGGGGCAGGGACCGCGGGGCACGCCGCGCTACGAGGTCCGCCACCGCTGGACCGTGGGGGCGGCGGGGACGCCGGCCTGACCGCCGGGGCGGATCGGCCGTGTGGGACCCTGGGCGCCGTGATCGAGCAGCCCGCGCCCACCCCGCCCCCGCCGGCCGACGACAGCCGCGTCGCCTCGATCGCCTGGGCGGTCGCGGTCATCGTCGTGGCGCTCGTGGTCGCGCTCATCGCGTGGCTGGCGCTCGGTCAGGACCGCTCCGGGCAGCAGGCCGCGCCCGCTGCCCCGAGCGTCCCCGTGCAGGAGCAGCAGGTCGAGCCGCAGCAGCCGGCGCAGCCCGAGGCGCAGGAGCCGTCCCCCGAGGTCGCCGCCCTGCTGCTGGAGCTGCAGCGGCGCGACCCCGCGGACACCATGGCGGTCGGCCGCGTCGACGCCCCGGTCGTGATGATCGAGTACCTCGACTACCGCTGCCCCTACTGCGCGCGCTTCGCCCTGGAGGTCCGCCCCGGCCTGCAGGAGCTCGTCGACGAGGGCGTGCTGCGCATCGAGTACCGCGACCTGGTGCTCTTCGACGAGCCCTCCCGGCAGGCCGCCGTCGCGACGCGTGCGGCCGCGGCGCAGGACCGGCTCGCGCCCTACCAGGAGGCCGTCTTCGGGCTCTCGCGGGAGGGGCACGGCGAGGTGGACCGGCAGGTGCTGCTGGACCTCGCGGAGCAGGTGGGGGTCCCGGACCTGGCCGCCTTCGAGGCCGCGCTGGACGATCCGGAGCTGGCCGCCGCCGTCGACGCCGACACCGCCGAGGCGCGGTCGCTCGGGCTGTCCTCGACGCCGACCTTCATCGTCAACACGAGGGTGGTCCAGGGCGTGCAGCCGGCGGACTACTTCGAGCGGCTCGTCGCGCAGGAGCGTGACCGGGGGCTCGTCTCGGGCTGAGACTCCTGCCGCGGTCTCAACAGCAGGCGTCCCGCGCCGCCGCCCGCGTCAGGGTGCGGACGAGGTGGTCGCCGCGTCGTCGCGGGTCAGCGTCGGGGCGTCCCCGGCCGGGGTCGGGATCGTCACGGTCTGGGTGGCGTCGTCGGTGCGGACCGCCTCGTCCGTCGTCACGACCGGGCGCAGCGACGAGGTCAGCACCCCGAGCGAGGGGCCGCAGGTGCGCTCCTGCGGCGGGTCGGGCTGGATGGTGCGCCCGTTGACGAGACGGACGTCGTCGTACTGCGGCCGCCCCGAGACGAGGTTGCGATAGCTGTAGCGGACGAGGCTGACGATCGAGCAGTCCTCGCCGAAGCTCAGCACGTCGAAGCTGTAGGGATGGCCCTGGAGCTCACCGGCGGTGTCCGGGTCCTCCTCGGCGGCCTGCTGCGCCTCCTCGGTGAGGGGCGGCAGGCGGAACTGGTTGACCAGGCCGCCTCCGGTGAAGGACCCCACCTGGATGTGGCCGCGCGACACGTCGGGGGCGTGCATGTGACCGTTGACCGTCGCCCCGGCGGCCTCGACCCGCTCGGCGGCGTAGGGCTGGTGCGCGACGACGAGGTCGGTCGGCTCGTTGCCCTCGGTGAGCTCGCGGAAGCGCTCGGCCAGCGCGGCCTGCTCGCCCGCGAAGTCGGCGTCGCGCTGGTTGTAGAAGCGGGCGTCGTTGAAGCCGCTGATCGAGACCCCGTTGACGTCCACCCGCACCAGCTCGCCGTCCGTCGGCTCGAGGAGCAGCACGTTGGGGATCTGGGCGAGGCGGCGCAGCACCGCCTCGTCGGTCGCGGAGACGGCGTCGTGGTTGCCGCGCACGAAGATGTAGGGCACCCCGAGGCTCTCGATCCCGGCGTACATGCCGGTGAGATCGCCCTCGCGCGGCTGGCCGAAGTTGAGCAGGTCGCCGGAGTCGATGACGGCGTCGATGCGCTCGCTGGCGACGATCTGCCGCATGAGCGGGAACTGGTTCATCCCGTGCAGGTCGCTGACGAGCAGGAAACGGGCGGCGACGGGCACGTCGACCGTGCCGGGGGTGAACTCCTCGCGCAGCGCGTCGGAGAGCGCCAGCAGGTTGGTGACGTAGACCGCCCCGTGCGACGCGTTGCTGGCCAGGTTGTCGAGCAGCCGGGTGTTGGTCTGCACCAGCGACAGCAGCGACGTCGCGCGGTACTCCGCGACGTTGTCGACGCGGTAGGTGAAGTAGGCCGCGGCGCCCGGCCCGGCGAGGGCGACCGCGGTCGCGGTGGTGGCCGCCCCGACGACGCGGAGCAGGTGGTGCGGGCGCGCCACGGCATACGTGAGGAGGACGAGGACCGAGGTGACCAGGGCGCCGGTGGCGAACTTCCACCCGACCTCCCGGACCCCGTGGTCGATCGCCGCGCGCAGCTCCTGCTGGTCGGGCTGCAGCGCGGCGGCGTCGAGGCGGCCGCTGCGGAGCAGGTCGGTGACCTCCTCGCGGACCCCGACCTGGGCGGTGAGGCCCGGTGCGGGCAGCCGCCCCTCGAAGGTGATGATGACGTCGCCGACGACCGTCGGGAGCTCGACGGTGGAGTCCAGGCGCGGCGTCACCGAGACGTCGGCGGTGAAGTAGTCGGTCTCGGTGGTCACGGGCCACAGCTGGGTGGTGGCCACGCCGCCGAGGAAGGCGACGGCGGTCAGGAGCATCAGGACGACCCCGCGACGCAGCCCCGTGAGCACGGCGGGCGGCGGCACGGGCACACGTCGTCGGCTGTCACGGGTGGCCATCGCGCTCCCAGCGTAGACGCGCCCGCTCGGACGGGCGCCCGGTACCCACCCGCCCGCTACCCTCCCGGGCATGGACGCTGACGTCGTGGTGGTCGGGGCAGGACTCGCCGGGCTGGTGGCCACCTCCGAGCTGGTCGCCGCCGGCCGTCGGGTGGTGCTCGTCGACCAGGAGTCGACCACCCACCTCGGCGGGCAGGCCTGGTGGAGCTTCGGCGGGCTCTTCCTCGTCGACAGCCCCGAGCAGCGCCGGATGGGCATCCGCGACAGCGAGGAGCTGGCCTGGCAGGACTGGACCGGCAGCGCCGGCTTCGACCGGCTGGAGGGGCCGGACGCGCAGGACCGGTGGGGCCGGGAGTGGGCCCGGGCGTATGTCGCGTGGGCGGCGGGGGAGAAGCGGTCCTGGCTGCGCGAGAAGGGGATCGGGCTCTTCCCCGTCGTCGGCTGGGCAGAGCGGGGCGACGGCAGCGCCACCGGGCACGGCAACTCGGTGCCGCGCTTCCACATCACCTGGGGCACCGGGCCGGGCGTCGTCGAGCCCTTCGAGCGGGCGGTGCGCGACGGGGTCGAGCAGGGCCTGGTCGAGCTGCGCGGACGGCACCGCGTCACCGGCCTGGTCGTCACCGACGGGGCCGTCACCGGCGTCCGCGGCGACGTCCTCGGCGGGGCCGAGGTCGAGCGCGGGGCCCCGTCCGGCCGGGAGGTGGTGGGCACCTTCGAGCTGTCGGCCCAGGCGGTGGTCGTGACGAGCGGCGGCATCGGCGCCAACGCCGACCTCGTGCGCCGGTGGTGGCCGGACCGGCTGGGCACCCCGCCGGTCGAGATGGTCACCGGTGTCCCGGCCTACGTCGACGGCTCGATGCTCGACCCCGTCGAGGCGGTCGGCGCGCGGCTGGTCAACCGCGACCGGATGTGGCACTACGTCGAGGGCCTGCCCAACCACTCGCCCGTCTGGCCGGGGCACGGCATACGCATCCTGCCGGGGCCGAGCTCGCTGTGGCTCGACGCGCTGGGGCGGCGGCTGCCCTTCCCGTGCCTGCCCGGCTTCGACACCCTCGGCACGCTGGCGCACCTGCGGACCGCGGCCCCGGAGCACGACCACTCCTGGTTCGTGGCGACGACGACGATCCTGGGCAAGGAGTACGCCCTCTCCGGCTCGGAGCAGAACCCCGACCTGACCGGGCGGTCGGTGCGGCAGGTGCTGGGCCGGGTCACGACGGGGGTGCCCGCTCCGGTGCAGCGCTTCGTCGATTCCGGCGCCGACGTGGTGCTGGCCGACACCGTGGAGGAGCTGGCGGCCCGGATGAACGCGCTCACCGGGTCGTCGCTGGTCGACGCCGCCGAGCTGCGGCGGCTCGTCGAGGCGCGTGACCGCGAGCTGACCAACGACTACGGCAAGGACGTGCAGACCGCGCTGGTCAGGGCGGCCCGGCGCTCGCGCGGCGACCGGCTCGTGCGCACCGCGCCGCCGCACCGCTTCCTCGACCCGAAGCACGGGCCGCTCGTCGCGGTCCGCCTGCGGGTGCTCACGCGCAAGACGCTCGGCGGGGTCCAGACCGACCTCGACGGGCGGGCGCTCGCCGCGAACGGCACCCCGGTGCCGGGGCTCTGGGCCGCCGGCGAGGTGGCCGGCTTCGGCGGGGGCGGGATGCACGGCTACCGCTCGCTCGAGGGGACCTTCCTGGGTGGCTGCCTCTTCGGCGGGCGGCAGGTGGGGAGGGCGCTGGCGGCCTCGCTCTGAGCGGGGTCGTCGGGGGCTCGTCCGGGCCGGTCGTGTGGTTGGCTGAACCAGTGGACTGGCAGACGATGCGGCGCAAGGCGGGGACCGCCGCCCTGGTGGGCTTCCGGGTGCTGCCGACGCCGCTCAAGCGGGCCGCGGTCCGGGTGGGATCGCCGAGCTACACCGTGGGGGCGGTCTGCGTCCTCGAGCACGACGGGGCCGTGCTCTTCCTGTGGCAGCCGCACCGCGAGGGATGGAGCCTGCCGGGCGGGCTGCTGGGCAAGCACGAGGAGCCGGCCGACGCGGTGCGCCGCGAGGTGGCCGAGGAGGTCGGCCTCGACATCGACCCCGGCGAGCCGGTGACGGTGCGGGTCGACCCGGAGAACCAGGTCGTCGACGTCGTCTTCCGCGTCGAGCTCGAGACCCGTCCCGAGCTGGAGCTGGCCACCGAGGCGCGCAAGGCGCAGTGGTTCACGCCCGAGCAGCTCGCCGAGGCCGACCGCGACACCTTCGGCATCATGGCCGCGCTCGCCCGGTCGGCGCAGCCACCGCGGACGGGGCGGTTGAGGGACGGCGCGCAGGGCTGAGGGCGCGAAGCCGCCCCGGGGGTCTAGGCGCGGACGTCGAGCAGGATCTTGCCGACGTGGCCGGAGGCCTCCATCTCGCGGTGGGCCTCGGCGGCCTGCTCGAGCGGGTAGCGCGACTGGATGACGGTCCGCACCGCGCCGGCCTCGATCCAGGGCCAGACGTGCTCGCGCACCGCCGCGACGATCTCGGCCTTGCCCGCGGTGGAGCGCGAGCGCAGCGAGGTGGCGATGACCCGGCCGCGCTTGGAGAGCAGCTGACCCAGGTTGAGCTCGGCCTTGGTGCCGCCGAGCAGCCCGATGACCACCAGCCGCCCGTCCGGGGAGAGGGCGTCGACGTTGCGGGCGAGGTACTTGGCCCCGACCACGTCGAGGATGACGTCGGCGCCGCGGCCGTCGGTCGCGGCCCGCACCTCCTCGACGAAGTCCTGCTCGCGGTAGTTGACGAGCACGTCGGCGCCCAGCTCGCGGCAGGCCTCGAGCTTGTCCGCGGAGCCGGCCGTGACGGCGACGCGCGCGCCGAGCTGGCGGGCGACCTGGATCGCCATGGTGCCGATGCCGCTGGAGCCGCCGTGGAGCAGGACCGTCTCGCCCTCGCCCAGGCCGGCCTCGAGGACGAGGTTGCTCCAGACCGTGCAGGCGACCTCGGGCAGCGCGGCGGCGTCCGCGAGGCTGATGCCGGACGGGACGGGCAGCAGCTGGCCCACGGGCACGGCCACCTGCTCGGCATACCCACCACCGGCGAGGAGCGCGCAGACCTCGTCGCCGACCGCCCAGCCGGCGTCGTCGGTGCCCGGGCCGAGCGCGGCGATCGTGCCGCTGACCTCGAGGCCCGGCAGCGGGGAGGCGCCCTTGGGTGGGGGGTAGTAGCCCTTGCGCTGCTGGACGTCCGCGCGGTTCACGCCCGCGGCGACGACGTCGACGAGCACCTCGCCCTCGCCGGGCACGGGCGGGTCGACCTCGGCCGGGACGAGGACGTCGGGGTCACCGGGCTCGTTGATCGTGATGGCGCGCATGCGTCCACCCTAGAGAGCCCGTCGGCGGTCAGCCGATCAGGATGCCCGCGATGGTCGCGCTCATGAGGTTGGCCAGCGTGCCGGCCGCGATCGCGCGCAGGCCGAGCTGCGCGATCTCCTTGCGTCGGTCCTTGATCAGCCCGCCCAGGCCACCGAGCAGGATGCCCAGCGAGCCGAGGTTGGCGAAGCCGGTCAGCGCGAAGGTGACGATCGCGGCGGTCTTGGGGCTGAACTCCTCGATCGCCGGCGCGAAGTTGCTGAAGGCGACGAACTCGTTGACGACGACCTTCTGCCCGACGAAGCTGCCCGCGCTGGTCGCCTCGGCCCAGGGCACGCCGATGGCCGTCATGACCGGCGCGAAGACGTAGCCCAGCAGCTGCTCGAAGGTCAGGTCGGGCTGGCCGAACCAGCCACCGACGACGCCGAGCAGCAGGTTGATGAGGGCGATGAGCGAGATGAAGGCCAGCAGCATCGCACCGATGTTCAGCGCGAGCTTGAGGCCGTCCGCCGCACCGGAGGCGGCGGCGTCGATGACGTTGCGGTACTCCATGCCCGCGACGTCGTCCTCGTCCGGCTCGGACTCGTCGGGTGGGGCGTCGCCCTCGTCCGACTCGTTCTCGTCGTTGATGCCGTCGTCGTCGGTCTCCTCGTGCTCCTCGGGCTCGGTCTCCGGCTCGAGCAGCTTGGCCATCATGAGCGCTCCGGGGGCCGCCATGAAGGAGGCGGCGATGAGGTATTCCAGCGGGGCGCCGAGCAGGGAGTAGCCGACGAGCACCGAGCCGGCGACGGTCGACAGGCCACCGACCATGACGGCGAAGAGGCCCGAGCGCGTCAGCCCGCCGAGATAGGGGCGGATGACCAGCGGGGCCTCGGTCTGGCCGACGAAGATGTTGGCCGCGGCGTTGACCGACTCGGCCTTGCGGGTGCCCAGCGCCCAGCCGAGCGCGGCGCCGAGCTTCTCGACGACGACCTGCAGGATGCCGAAGTGGTAGAGCACCGCGGTGAGCGAGGCGAAGAAGATGATGACCGGCAGCACCTGGAAGGCGAAGACCACGCCGGCGTCCTCGCCCTGCGGCAGCACCGGGCCGAAGAGGAAGCCGATGCCCGCGTTGGCCGAGTTGATGACCGCCTGGACACCCTCGGAGACGGCGCGCAGCGCGGCCTGGCCGGCGGGCCAGTAGAGGACGAGCACCCCCATGGCGACCTGGATGGCCAGGGCGGTCAGCACGGTCCTCCAGCGCACCCCGCGGCGGTTGGAGGAGAGCAGCAGGCCGAGCGCGATGAGGGCGACCATGCCCCCGAGGCCCCAGAGGATGTCCATGCGCCCCGACGGTAGTGACGCGGGGGCGCCGGGGCGAGCGCGATCGACTCGGCTAGAGCGTGACCAGGCCGCGGACCAGCGCCGTCACCGCGCCGGTGAGCGCGACGGCGGTGGCGATGCGAGCGGCGGTCCGCATCGAGAGCCGGCGCGACACGGGTCGGCCGAGCTGCACGCCCAGCAGCGCCGCGACGGCGAGCGCGGGCCAGGACCACCACGGCACCAGCCCGGGGTCGGGCCCGGCCCCGACGAGCATCTTGGTGACCACCGAGGAGGCGTTCGCGACGAGGAAGACCGGCTGCAGGGTTGCGGCGAAGCTGCGCTGGTCCCACCGGGTGGCCAGGGCGTAGGCCTTCATCGCCGGGCCGGCGACGCCCGCGGCCGTGTTCATGAAGCCGGCGACGAGCCCGGTGGCGACGCCGGCGATCCCGCCCCGGCCGAGCGTCGTGCGGCGGGCGAGGACGGCGCTCCCGACCAGTGCCAGCAGCACGCTGCCGCCGACGAGGATGTCGAGCCAGGACTTGGGGGTCGAGCGCACGGCCAGCGCGCCGCCGATCGACCCCAGGACGATGAGCGGCGCCAGCCGGCGGAAGCCCCGCCAGTCGACGTGCCGGCGCAGCGCGCCCAGCACGAGCAGGGCGACGACGACGGCCGCCGCGTTGCTGACGGTCACGCCCGTGACCGGGCCGAGCAGCAGGGTGGCGAGCGGTGCGACGACCATGCCCATCCCCATACCCGCGACGCGCTGGAGCAGTCCGCCGAGCAGGACGACGGCGCAGATCAGCAGCACCGAACCGGTCACCGCGCTCCTCTCCCGGGACGGCGCGGGCGGAGGTCGTCCGCGCCCGGTCACGCTACCCGCGGGCTCCCGGGGGTGCGACGCGGGGAGGGGTCGGGTGCCCGCTCAGCCGCGGCGGTGCCCGAGCCGGCGGGAGATCTCGGCCGCCGCGCGCCGCACCTGGGTCACGACCTCGTCCCGGACCTCCGGCGTGAGGTGCACCCGCTCCGCGGTGACGGCGACGCCGGCGACGGGGTGCCCGGAGTGGTCGAGCACCGCGGTGGCGACCGAGTCGAGGCCGGGGGTGACGAAGCCCTGCTCCAGGGCGTAGCCCCGGGTGCGGGTCTCGGTCAGCAGCGGCCGCAGCGTGGTCAGCGACGTCGGGCCGACCCCGTGCCGCTGCACGAAGGCGTCGGCGGAGGGGAAGAGCGCGCGGACCTGGGCCGGTGGGAGGGCGGCGAGGATGGCCAGCCCGGTCGCCGTGAGGGAGGCCGGGAGACGGACGCCGACGTCGGAGACGAGCGAGGGGCGGCCCGCGACGCGCTCCTCGATGAGGTAGACGACGTCGCGCCCGTGCAACGCGCCGAGGTGGGCGTTGTGGCCCGTCGTGTCGGCCAGCCGCGCGAGCACAGGGCGGGCGAGGCGCTGCAGCGGGGCGTGCCGGGTGTAGGCCGAGCCCAGCTCGAAGGCCGCCACCCCGAGGCCGTAGCGGCGCTCCTCGGGCAGGTGCACCACGAAGCCGCGGTCGGTGAGGACCGCGAGCAGGTGGTAGGTCGTCGAGCGCGGCAGCCCGAGCTCGCGGGCGACGGTCGCGGCGGGCAGCGGGGTGGCGTGCCGGGCCAGCAGCATGAGCACGTCGAGCGCGTGCGCTGCAGCGGGTGCGTTGGCCACCGCGCCAGTATGCCGTCGCGCGGCCGTCTAGGGTTCGGTGCCATGGACGACGCCGAGATCAGCCGCTTCTGGGCCGACGCGCGGGTGCGCGGCGGCCTCAACCCGGTCGAGTCCTACATCGGGGCCAGCGCGTCGAGCGTGGTGCCGCCGCCCGCGTGGTCCTACGGGTCGACGCCGCAGGAGTCGGACCGCTTCGTCGAGCAGGTGCTCGCGGGGGCCCGGACCGCGACGTCGAGCCTGCTGTCGTCCTACGAGGAGGAGGCGCAGCGGCAGGCGGCCCTGGAGGAGTCCCGTCCCGTCGAGGCGTCGGGCGACACCCTGGTCCGGACCGCCGTCGACGTCGCGCTGCCCGAGCCCGGGCTGCTGTCGATCGTCCTCGACGGCCAGGAGCGCCCGCGCGCGCTGATCCGCACGACGCACGTGCAGGTCGCACGGCTGGGCGACGTCGACGCCGAGCACGCCCGGCGCGAGGGCGAGCACTCGCTGGAGTCGTGGCGGCGGACCGTGCGCACGACGCTGGCCGCCGAGCTGGCGGAGGGCGAGGTGCTCGGCGACGACACCCGGGTCGTGCTGGAGCGCTTTGTCTGCGTCGTGCCCGCGACGGCGCGTCGGGCGGCCCGCCGGGCCGGGCTGCTGTAGCCGGGCCCGACGGGGAGGGCCGGCGGTGCCGACCGGTCGATCGAGGGATGCGAGGCCGGGAGGCCCCGGAGCTCAGCGCCCCTTGAGGATGCTGCCGAGCAGGTCGTCGAGACCGCCGGCCTTGCCCGCGCCACCGCCGGCGCCGCCGAGGATCCCGCCGAGCAGGTCACCGAGGATGCCACCGCCGGCGCCACCGGCACCGCCCGCGGCCGCGCCGCCGGGCAGCTGGCCGCCGACGCGCTTGGCCAGCCAGGACAGCACGATCGGGGCGAGGATCGGCAGGAGCTTCTTGACGAGGTCGTTGCTGGCCCCGCCGGTCGCGCCGAGGCGGTTCACCACGACGTCGGTGTTGTCGCCGAAGACGTGCCCGACGATCTTGCGGCCGTCCTCGGGGTCGACCTGGTCGAGGTTCACCCCGCCGTCGACGACGGGGGAGGCCTCGTGGCGGCGGAGCGCCCCGGCCAGGGACTCGGCGCCCTGCGGATCCTGCGCGTTGAGCTGCATACCTCCGACGAGGGCGGGCAGCAGCTGGCGCACCGCCTGCTCCGTCTCGGCCTCGTCCGCGCCGACGCGGGCGGCGAGCTGGGAGACGGGAAGGGCGGCGAGCAGGTCGTCGAACTGGCTCATGATGGCCTCCTGTGGGCGCGGCCCCAGTGGTCGGGCCGTCTGCGACCGAGCGTAGTGCGGGCTTCCGGACAGCCGCCAGGGTCCCCCTACCTGCCGGACGGCGGCCCGGGCCTCCGGCGCACCCCCGGCGCCCTGCCCCCGCAGCGTCTGTCATGCGAGACGCAAGACGAGCATCCGGGGCGCGACGGCATACCGGGATCGTGTGGAGTAGCGCCATGACCCGTCTTCCGTCTCCCACCGCTCCGTCCGAGGTCGTCGTCGACGTCGGACCGCTGAGCCACGAGGACGTCGTGGCCGTCGCCCGGCACGGCGCCCGCGTCCGCCTCTCCGACGCCGCCGTCGAGGGGATCGCCGCGACCCGCCGGATCATCGAGGGCCTGGCCGACGACAGCGAGGCGCACTACGGCATCTCGACCGGCTTCGGCGCCCTCGCCACCACCAGCATCCCGCCGGAGAAGCGCGCCCAGCTGCAGCGCAGCCTCGTGCGCAGCCACGCCGCCGGCTCGGGCCCCGAGGTCGAGCGCGAGGTCGTGCGGGCCACGATGCTGCTGCGCCTGTCGACCCTGGCCACCGGGCGCACCGGCGTGCGGCTCGAGACCGCCCAGGCGTATGCCGCGCTGCTCGACGCCGGGATCACCCCGGTCGTGCACGAGTACGGCTCGCTGGGGTGCTCCGGCGACCTGGCCCCGCTGGCGCACTGCGCGCTCGCGGTCATGGGCGAGGGGTCCGTGCGCGACGCGTCCGGCACGCTGCTCCCGGCGGCCGAGGCGCTCGCCGCCGCCGGCATCTCGCCCGTGGAGCTGCGCGAGAAGGAGGGGCTGGCGCTCATCAACGGCACCGACGGCATGCTCGGCATGCTCGTGCTGGCGCTGCACGACCTCGGCACCCTGCTCGCCACCGCCGACGTCGCCGCGGCGATGAGCGTCGAGGGCCAGCTGGGCACCGACGACGTCTTCGCCGCCGACGTGCAGGCGCTGCGCCCGCACCCCGGCCAGGCCGCCTCGGCCGCCAACATCCGCACGGTGATGGCCGGCAGCGCGATCCGCGAGAGCCACCGGACGGAGGCCTGCACCCGGGTCCAGGACGCCTACTCGCTGCGCTGCTCCCCGCAGGTCCACGGCTCGGCCCGCGACACCTGCGACCACGCGCGGATGGTCGCCGACCGCGAGCTGGCCGCCGCCGTCGACAACCCGGTCGTCACGCTCGACGGCCGCGTGGAGTCCAACGGCAACTTCCACGGTGCCCCCGTGGCGCACGTCCTCGACTTCCTCGCGGTCGTGACGGCCGACGTGGCGAGCATCGCCGAGCGTCGCACCGACCGGTTCCTCGACGTCGCGCGCAACCACGGCCTGCCGCCCTTCCTGGCGGACGACCCGGGCACCGACTCGGGCCTGATGATCGCTCAGTACACCCAGGCCGCCGTGGTCTCCGAGCTCAAGCGCCTCGCGGCCCCGGCCAGCGTCGACTCGATCCCGTCCTCGGCCATGCAGGAGGACCACGTCTCGATGGGCTGGAACGCCGCCCGCAAGCTGCGCCGCTCCGTCGACGGCCTGGCCCGCGTGCTCGGCATCGAGGTGCTCACGGCCGCCCGCGCGCTGGACCTGCGCGCGCCGCTCGCGCCGGCCCCCGCGACCGGTGCGGTCGTGCGGCTGCTGCGCGAGGCGGGGGTGGAGGGTCCGGGTCCGGACCGCTTCCTCTCGCCCGAGATCGAGTCGGTCGTCGACCTCGTGCTGGACGGCCGCGTGCGCGCCGCCGCCGAGGAGGTCGCCGGGCCGCTGGCCTGAGGGGGCGTGGCGCTGGTTCCCCTTCAGCGCAATCACAGTGGTGGTTTGTGGTCGTCATGACGACCACGAACCACCACTGCGTTTGGCGGCCTCGCTAGGAAACGGCCTGGACGGGACAGGACGGCGAGCACCGGTGCGGGCGTCCGGTCCAGCCGCGCTGGCGGAGGGCGAGCGCGAGGTCGCTCGCCACCTCGCACGGCGTCTGGTCGAGCTCCAGCGGCGTGACCCGGAGCGTGATCTCGCCGCGGCCGGCGGCCCTGCGGTCGCGCCTCCGGTCGTGGTGGAACCGCTCGCCGGCGTGCCAGAGGCGCCCGTCGATCTCGACGTTGACGCGGAACTCCGCGGACCTGAGGTCGGTGCGCGTGCGGTCCGGCTGCTTCGCCTGCCGTGCGAAGGGGGGTATGCCGTGCGGCGCGCGGACCCGGCCCTCGAACCAGGTCTCGGGCAGGCTCTCGGCCCCGTCGGCCACCTCCCAGAGGGCAAGGCGCAGCTGGTGGCGGAGCCGGTGGCGTGCGCGGGACTCCAGCTCGTGGAGCAGCGTGTGGCCGTCGACGAAGTGCGTCTGGCAGGCGCGGGCAGCGAGGGCCACGGCGGCGTCCGCCGAGCAGCTCTGGCGGTCGGCGAGGTCGATGACCGTGACGGCCAATCCCGTGGCCGGCAGCCCGCCCGCGTTCACGGCGTCCACCTGGATGCGCCGGCGACCTCCATCCCGGCGACCGGCAGGCGATGACGCTGTCTCGGCACGGCCACCGTGATCGTCGTCGGTGCCGCGCGCTCGAGCCCCCAGAGGTGGGCCGCGGACTCCAGCGCCGGCGCGCTGCCCGGGCCGGCGCGCAGGAGGGCTGCCCGGGCGCGCGCCTTCCACTCCACCTTCCCGCTGTTGGTCAGGTAGACGCACCGGTGGATCGTCCTCCAGTCGCCGCGGGTGAGCCGCCACTTGATCTGGGCCGGCGTCATGCCGCAGCCCAACGCCTGCTCGCGGCTGACGACGCCCTGCTGCCTGCGGGCGAGGCGGGTGAGGTCCATCCCGCGATGCTGCCCGGACGAGCGACGGGCGGACACCAGTTGTCCACAGGTCTGACCCGCCCCGGAGAGAGGCTCGACCACGTCCGGCCCGAAACACAGTGGTGGATCGTGGCGGTCATGACAACCACGACCCACCACTTCGTCCCGCTCGTGCGACAGTGGCTCACCTGATGAGCGAGCTGACCTGGGTCCTGACCGCCTGCTCCCTGCTCTTCGTCGGCGCGGGGGCGTTGGGCTACCTCGGCGTGGCCAGGAGCTGGGTGACGACCTTCTGGCCGTCGCCGCGCTGGATCTTCGCGATGCTCTGGCTCGGCCTCGCCGCCCTGCTCACCACCATCGCGCTGCCGGCGCTGGATCGTCCGGCCGTGGCGCTCGTCCTCGGGGTCCCCGCCCTGCTGCTGTGGCTCGTCGGGCTGGTCAGCCTCGCCTGGATGCCCCGGTGGCTGCTGCCCCGGTGGTTCGTGCGCCGGCGCGACGCGATCGACGACGCCGTCCTCTCGGTCGACCAACCTCACGTCTGACATCCGAGACGGACGCTCCGCTCGGAGCCTCGACGGGCCACCCCGCGGCCGGTCGAATGGGAGGTAGTCCACCGTATACCTCGTCGAAGGAGACCTCCATGGAAGGCGCCCGCCCGGTCCGTGCCGCCCGCGGCACCACCCTCACCGCTCGCTCGTGGGCCACCGAGGCCCCCCTGCGGATGCTCATGAACAACCTCGACCCCGAGGTGGCCGAGCGTCCGGACGACCTGGTCGTCTACGGCGGCACCGGCCGCGCCGCGCGCGACTGGAAGAGCTTCGACGCGATGGTGCGCACGCTCACCGACCTGCGCGAGGACGAGACGATGCTCGTGCAGTCGGGTCGCCCGGTCGGTGTCTTCCGCACCCACGAGTGGGCGCCGCGCGTGCTCATCGCCAACTCCAACCTCGTGCCCGACTGGGCCAACTGGCCGGAGTTCCGCCGCCTCGAGCACCTGGGCCTGACGATGTACGGCCAGATGACCGCCGGCTCGTGGATCTACATCGGCACGCAGGGCATCCTGCAGGGCACCTACGAGACCTTCGCGGCCGTCGCGGCCAAGCGCTTCGGCGGCACCCTCGCCGGCACGCTGACCCTGACCGGCGGCTGCGGCGGCATGGGCGGGGCGCAGCCGCTGGCCGTCACCCTCAACGGCGGCACCTGCCTCATCGTCGACGTCGACGAGTCGCGCCTGCGCCGCCGGGTCAAGAGCCGCTACCTCGACGAGGTGGCCCCCGACCTCGACTCCGCCGTCGAGCGCGTGCTGCGCGCCAAGGCCGACAAGGAGGCCGTCTCCGTCGGCGTCGTCGGCAACGCCGCCGAGGTCTTCCCCGAGCTGCTGCGCCGCGGCGTCGAGATCGACGTCGTCACCGACCAGACCTCGGCCCACGACCCGCTGTCCTACCTGCCGGTCGGCGTGAGCCTCGAGGAGTGGCACGAGTACGCCGAGAAGAAGCCCGAGGAGTTCACCGACCGTGCCCAGGCCTCCATGGCCAAGCACGTGGAGGCCATGGTCGGCTTCCTCGACGGCGGCGCCGAGGTCTTCGACTACGGCAACAGCATCCGCGACGAGGCCCGCAAGGGCGGCTACGACCGCGCCTTCGACTTCCTGGGCTTCGTCCCGGCCTACATCCGCCCGCTCTTCTGCGAGGGCAAGGGCCCCTTCCGCTGGGCCGCGCTCTCCGGCGACGAGAAGGACATCTACGCGACCGACAAGGCCGTGATGGACCTCTTCCCGGAGAACGACCACCTGCAGAAGTGGCTCCGCGGAGCCCGCGAGAAGGTCGCCTTCGAGGGCCTCCCGGCGCGCATCTGCTGGCTCGGCTACGGCGAGCGCGACAAGGCCGGCGCCCGCTTCAACGAGATGGTCGCCAGCGGCGAGGTCTCGGCCCCGATCGTCATCGGCCGCGACCACCTCGACTGCGGCTCGGTCGCCAGCCCCTACCGCGAGACCGAGGGCATGATCGACGGCTCCGACGCGATCGCCGACTGGCCGCTGCTCAACGCCCTGGTCAACACCGCCTCGGGCGCCTCGTGGGTCTCGCTGCACCACGGCGGCGGCGTCGGCATCGGCCGCTCTCTGCACGCCGGTCAGGTCTCGGTCGCCGACGGCACCGAGCTCGCCGCCCAGAAGCTCGAGCGCGTCCTCACCAACGACCCCGGCATGGGCGTCATCCGCCACGTCGACGCGGGATATGCCGAGGCCGAGGCGGTCGCGCAGGAGCGCGGCGTCCGCGTCCCGATGCGGGAGGGCGAGCCGGCATGACCACGGATCTCGGGGGGAAGGTCGAGACCGCCCGGCCGCAGATGTGGAAGTTCTTCGTGCTGTCCGCGATCGGGATCGTCATGTTCTTCGTGCCGATCACGATCGGGGAGCGCAGCACGATCCCGCTCGACCACATCGTCAGCTGGCTCCGGGAGACGGTCCCGGCGGCGCTGCCCTGGTACGCCCTCCTCCTCATCGCGGCGGGTGCGGCATACCCGTGGGTGAGCGGCACCTGGCGGCGCAACCGCACCACGACCGTCTTCTCCGTGCTGCGGGTGGTCGGCCTCGTCGTCGGGGTCATGCTCGTCCTCGAGGTCGGCCCGGCGTGGCTCTTCGAGGACGACATGGGGCCGTTCCTGCTCAACTCGCTGGTCGTGCCCGTCGGGCTGCTCGTGCCGATCGGCGCGGTCTTCCTGGCGATGCTCGTCGGCTACGGGCTCATGGAGTTCGTCGGCGTGATGGTGCGGCCGATCATGGTGCCGCTCTTCCGCACGCCCGGTCGCTCGGCCATCGACGCGGTCGCCAGCTTCGTCGGGTCCTACTCGCTCGCGCTGCTCATCACCAACCGGGTCTACCTGGAGGGCAAGTACAACCGCCGCGAGGCGATGGTCATCGCGACCGGCTTCTCGACGGTCTCGGCGACCTTCATGATCGTCGTCGCCAAGGCGCTCGACCTCATGGGCCACTGGACGCTCTACTTCTGGTCCACGCTGGTCATCACCTTTCTCGTCACCGCGATCTCGGTGCGGATCTGGCCGCTGTCGCGCGAGCCCGAGGAGTATGCCGAGGGCGCCACCCCGCAGCCCGAGACCGATCCCGAGGGCTCGCGGCTGGCGACCGCCTGGCAGGAGGCGCGGGCCACGGTGGCCGCCGACCCCGGCATCGGGCGGACGGTCCTGGCCAACCTCAAGGACGGCCTGCTCATGGCGATGGCGATCCTGCCCTCGATCCTCTCGGTGGGCCTGATCGGCCTGGTGCTGGCGAAGTACACCCCCGTCTTCGACTGGCTGGGCTACCTCTTCTACCCGGTGACCTGGGCGCTGCAGATCCCCGAGCCGATGCTCGTGGCCAAGGCCGCGGCGCTGGGCGTCTCGGAGATGTTCCTGCCGGCGGCGCTGGTGGCCGGGTCGGCGATGTCGGTGAAGTTCGTCGTCGCCGTGGTCTGCGTCTCGCAGGTCATCTTCTTCTCGGCGATGGTGCCCAGCCTGCTCGGGACGCAGCTCCCGATCTCGATCCCGAAGCTGCTGGTCATCTGGTTCGTCCGGGTGGTGCTGAGCCTCGTGCTCGCCATCCCCCTGGCGCTCTGGCTCTTCTAGCTCCCCCTACCCTCTGAGGGTGCCGCCCGTCCTGCTCCTCGCCCTCGCGGCGCTCTTCTGGGCGGGCAACTACCTCGTCGGCGAGCAGGTCGTGCGCCGCCTCGACCCGCTGTCGATGACCTGGCTGCGGTGGGCGCCCGCCGTCGTGCCGCTCCTGGTGCTCGCACACCTGGTCGAGCGGCCCGACTGGCGGGCGCTGCTGCGCCGGTGGCGGACCCTCCTCGCCGTCGGGCTGGTCGGCCTCGGTGCCTATCCGTTCCTGCTCTACCTGGCGCTGCGCCATACCTCCGCGGTCAACGCCTCGATCGTCAACGCGGTCAACCCCGCCGCGATCGTCGTCGCCGCCGTCCTCCTCGGCCAGGCCAGGGTCGCCCGCCGCGGCTGGCTCGGCGTGGGCCTCGGCCTGGTCGGGGTGCTGCTCGTGCTCACCGAGGGCGACCTCGACCGGCTGCTCGGGCTGCGCCTCAACCCGGGCGACCTGCTCATGCTCGGGGCCGTCGCGGCCTGGACCGTCTACACGCTCGCGGGCCGCCGCCTGACGCTGCCGCCGCTGGCCGCGACCGCCGCGCAGGCCGCGCTCGTCACGCTCGCCCTCGCCCCCGTCGTCGCGGTCTCCGGGCTCCAGCTGCCCTCGGAGTCCTCGACCTGGTGGGGCCTGCTCTACATCGTCGTCTTCCCGTCCATCGGCGCCTACCTGTGCTGGAACTGGGCCGTCCCGCGGGTCTCGCCCGGCACCGCCGCGACCTCGATGAACCTCGTCACCGTCTTCACCGTGCTGATCTCGGCGGTGCTGGGCCGCCCGCCGACTCTCGTCCAGCTGCTCGGCGGCGTGCTCGTCATCGGCGGCATGCTGCTGGCCACCCCGCGGGCCGCCCGGACGGGACCGGCCCCCGGCGGTGGGGCACCATGACGGCGTGACCACGTCCGTCCGCGTCTACCAGCGGCTCGTCCGCGCCGACCGCTCCGACCAGACTCCCGAGGAGCAGCGCCGGACCGGTGCCGCCGGCCTGCGCCAGATCGCGGCCAACACCCTGCAGTCGGTGGGCGACGAGGTCGTCAACGCCAAGACGGTGCTGCCCTGGGCGCTCACCGCGGTCGGCGCGCCCGCCCCCTTCCTCGCCCTCCTCGTGCCGGTCCGCGAGTCGGGCTCGATGCTGCCGCAGGCCGCGATGTCGCCGGTGCTGCAGCGCTCGCCCCGCCGCCGCCACTTCTGGCTCTGGGGCGCCGCGGGCCAGGCCCTCGCCACGGCGGGTATGGCGTGCGCCGTCGCCGCACTCTCGGGCTGGGCCGCGGGCGTCACGGTCGTCCTCTTCCTGGCGGTCTTCGCGCTCGCCCGCTCGCTCAACTCCCTCGCCGGCAAGGACGTGCTGGGCCGCACGGTGCCCAAGGGGGAGCGTGGGCAGATCAACGGCATCTCCACACTTTTTGCCGGCGCCGTCGCGATCACCCTCGGCCTCGGCATCCGGATCCTCGGCGGCTCGGACGTCTCGGTCCACGTGCTCGCGCTGCTGCTCGCCGCGGCGGCGGTGGCCTGGGTGCTCGCGCTGATCGTCTTCGCCGGGGTCCGAGAGCCGGAGGTCGAGCCGGTCGAGCCGCCGGCGGAGGGCTGGGTCGCCTCGTCCTGGCAGCTGCTGCGCGACGACGGGCCGTTCCGGCGCTTCGTGCTGGCCCGCGGGCTGCTGCTCGTCTCGGCCCTGGCGCCGCCCTTCGTCGTCACCCTCGCCGCGCAGGCGGGGGAGACCGGCCTGTCGGGGCTGGGCCCCTTCGTCGTCGCCCAGGGCGTGGCAGGCCTGCTGGGCGGCCGGATCTTCGGGCGGCTGGCCGACCGGTCGTCGCAGCGGCTGATGACCTGGGCCGCGGGGGCCGCGACCGTGCTGCTCGTCCTCTTCCTGCTCCTGCACCTGGGCCCGGCCTCCGGCGGTGGCGCGTGGCTGTGGCTCTACCCCACGACCTACCTGCTGCTGGCGCTGGCGCACACCGGCGTGCGGGTCGCCCGCAAGACCTACGTCGTCGACATGGCGGGGGAGGAGAGGCGCACGCGCTACGTCGCGGTGTCCAACACCGCGATCGGCGTGCTGCTGCTCGTCGTCGGCGCGGTCTCGGGCGGGCTGGCGGTGCTCGGGCCGGTCGTGGCCCTCGTCTTCCTCGCGGTGCTGGGCGGCGTCGGGGTCGCGGTGGCGCGGACCCTGCCCGACGTCAGCAAGCGCTGACGGGGACCCGGGAATATCCCCGGACGCGTGCGATAAGAGAGGTTCAGACCCGTTCCCCCGCGCACGCGCGAGCCCGAGCTCGACCCCTCGAGCGCGCCCGCCTCAAGCGCTTCTCGCCGCGCGACATGCTCCACCCGCAGGTGCTGCCCGTCGCCACCTTCATGCTCGTCATGGCCGTCGGCTACTCCGGCGTGCTCACCTACCTCAACTCCTACGCCGCCGACAAGGGCCTCGAGACCGGCGCCAGCGTCTTCTTCCTGGCCTACGCCGTCGTGCTCTTCGTCGCCCGCATCGTCCTCGGCCCGCTGCAGGACCGCCGCGGCGACAACCTCGTGGTCTACATCGCGATCGTCGCCTTCGCGCTCAGCCTCGGCCTGCTCGCCGTGGCGGGCTCGGACCTGGTCCTCGTGCTCGCCGGCGGTCTCATGGGCCTGGGCTTCGGCACGCTGATGTCGGCCCTGCAGACGGTCGCCGTCACCCGGGTGCCGCGGCACCGGATGGGCGTGGCCATCTCCACCCACTACTTCATGATCGACCTCGGCGTCGGGGTGGGCCCGGTCGTGCTCGGCCTGCTGCTCGCCCAGATCGGCTACGCCCCCATGTATGGCGTGCTCGCCGCCGGTCTCTACGACGGGGTGCACGGTCGTCGTGACCGCGCGCGTCGCCGGTCGACGGTCAGCGACCCGCTGACGGCTCCGTGACGTCGGCCACCTGCGCCTTCCAGTAGGCCAGGGCCGCCTCGGCCGTCACCGTCACGGCGACGCCGTGGGCGCCGGCGCCGAGGGAGATCTGCCGCTCCGCGTCGCCGGCGAGCGTCTCGTCGGCGACGACCGGCCAGGCCGTCGTCGCGCCGAAGGGCGTGATCGTGCCGCGCTCGTAGCCCGTCACCTCGCGCGCCACCTCGGCGTCCGGCATCGACAACCGGTTGACGCCGAGCACCGCGCGGAGCTTGGGCCAGGAGATCTCCCGGTCGCCCGGGACCAGCACGAAGAGGTAGTCGTCCTCGCCGCGGCGCACGACCAGGGTCTTGACGATGTCGCGCGGCTCGACGCCGCGGGCCTCGGCCGCCTCGGCCAGCGAGCCGACGCGGCCGTGGCGGGTGACGGCATACTCCAGGCCGCTGCTGACGACCGCGGCCAGGGCGCGTTCCTCGCTCATGCCGCCACGCTACCCGCGCCATCCTGATGCGGTCGGACGGCGCGATTGCATAACTCGGGGTTGGAGGCTGCATAATATGAAGATGCAGTCCCGATTCCCCGCCGTCGTCGACGACGTCACCGTCCGCCTCATCGCCGGCGTCGTCCTCGTCGTGGTCCTGGCGAGCCTCGCCCTCCAGCAGTGGTGGCTCTTCCTGCCGCTCGCCGTCGACTTCACCCTCCGCGCCGCCCTCGGCCCGAAGGCCAGCCCGGTCGCACGCTTCGTCTCCGCGGTGGTCCGGCCCCGCGTGACGGCGCTGCCCCACCCGACCGCCGGCACGCCCAAGCGCTTCGCCGCCGCCATCGGCGCGACCATGACGGTCGCCGCCTCCGTCCTGTGGCTCGCGCACCTGGCGACCGGGGCGGGCTGGCTGATCACCGGGGTCGTGGCGATCGCCGTGGTCATGGCGGTCTTCCCGGCGCTCGAGGCCTTCGCCGGGCTGTGCGTCGGCTGCGTGATCTTCGGCTGGCTCATGAAGGCCGGCGTGGTGCCCGAGGACGTCTGCGTGGAGTGCTCGACCATCACGGCGCGGCTGAGCGCCGCGGAGCCGGCCTGACCGGTCCCGTCTCGCATCCCGGACGCTGCCGACAGGTCGGGCGACCCGCGAGAGGCCCCGCCTCCTAGAGTCGGAGGCGTGACGACCCGAGCGAGCAGCACAGCGTTCGACTCCATGTGGTCCGACCTCGAGCCGGTCGGACGGGCGAGCAGCGGCGGCTACCGCCGCTTCGCCTGGACCGCGGATGACCACACCCTGCGGGAGTGGTTCGCGGCCGAGTGCGCCCGTCGCGGCCTCGACCTGACGACAGACCGCGTGGGCAACCAGTGGGGCTGGTGGTGGGACGGGCCGGGCACCGTCGACGAGGCCGTCGCGGCCGGTCGCAAGGCGCTGGTGATCGGCTCCCACCTCGACTCGGTCCCCGACGGTGGTGCCTTCGACGGCCCGCTCGGGGTGGTGTCGTCGCTCGCTGCGGTCGACCTGCTCCGCGCCGCGGGCGTGACCCCGCAGGTGCCGGTCGCCGTGACCAACTTCGTCGACGAGGAGGGCGCCCGCTTCGGCATCGCCTGCGCCGGCTCGCGGGTGCTCACCGGCCAGCTCGCCCCCGAGCGGGCGCTGGCGCTGACCGACGCCGACGGCACGACCTACGCCGACGCCCTGCGCGCCGCCGGCCGCGACCCCGCCGAGCTCGGCCCCGACCCCGAGACGCTGGGCCGCATCGGCGCCTTCGTCGAGCTCCACGTCGAGCAGGGCCGGGCGCTCGTCGACCTGGACGCCCCGGTCGCCGTCGCCAGCGACATCTGGCCGCACGGCCGCTGGCGCTTCGACTTCCCCGGCGAGGCCAACCACGCCGGCACCACACGGCTGGTCGACCGTCGCGACGCGATGCTCGGCTACGCCGACCTCGTGCTCGGCGCCCGCCACGTCGCCACCCAGCGCGGCTGCGTCGCCACCGTCGGCAAGGTGCACGTCACCCCCGGCGGCGTCAACGCCATACCCTCGCACGTCACCGGCTGGCTCGACGCGCGAGGCGCCGACGAGGACCAGGTGGTGGCGATGGTCGAGGAGCTCACCGCCCGCGCCGGCGAGATGGGTGCCACGGTCACCCAGGAGAGCTGGACGCCCACCACCCGCTTCGACGCGGCGCTGAGCGAGCGGCTGCGCCGGGTGCTCGACCGCGACGCCGCCGTGAGCGCGCCCGTCCTGGGCACCGGTGCCGGGCACGACGCCGGCATCCTCGCCACGGCCGGGGTGCCGAGCGCGATGCTCTTCGTCCGCAACCCCACGGGCGTCTCGCACAGCCCCGCGGAGCACGCCGAGGCCGACGACTGCCACGCCGGCGTCGAGGCGCTGGCCGCGTGCGTCCAGGACCTGACGACGGAGGGCGCGGCGTGACCAAGGTGCTGCTCACCGGCATGTCGGGCACCGGCAAGTCGACGGTGCTCGAGGCGCTGCGCGAGCGAGGGTGGCGCACGGTGGACACCGACGTCGACGGGCTCGTCGACGAGTACCCCGACCGCACCGAGCTGCGCCTGCCCGAGATCGAGGCGATCCTGCGCCAGCCCCGCAACGACCGCCCGCTCGTGGTCGCCGCGACGGGCGAGGGCCAGGAGACGCTCTACCCGTTCGTCGACGCCGTCGTCCTGCTGACGGCACCGTGGCCGGTCATGCAGGAGCGCCTGATGACGCGCCCCGGCAACGACTTCGGCAAGGACCCTGGCGAGCTGGAGCGGGTGCGGATGGACACCGAGGACTTCGAGCCGCTGCTGCGCCGGGGCGCCGACCTCGTGCTCGACACCGGCGAGCTGGCGCTCGAGGAGGTCGTCGACCGCATCGACGGCCTGGCGACCGTGACCGACGGGGTCCGCCGGTGAGCACGACCTGGGCCGCCTCCGCCGCGCACCTGCCCGGAGGCCTCGCCCGTGACGTCCGGCTCACCGTCGAAGGCGGGCGCTTCGTGGCCGTCGAGACCGGCCGCCCGGCCGAGCCCGGCGACCACCGGCTGCCCGGCGTCGTCCTGCCCGGCCTCGCCAACGCCCACAGCCACGCCTTCCACCGCGCCCTGCGCGGGCGCACCCACGGGGGCGGCGGCACCTTCTGGACCTGGCGCGAGGGCATGTATGCCGTGTCCGCGCGGCTCGACCCGTCGAGCTATCTCGCGCTCGCCCGGGCCGCCTACGCCGAGATGGCGCTGGCCGGGGTCACCGCGGTGGGGGAGTTCCACTACCTGCACCACGGTCCGGGCGGCGCGCGCTACATGGACCCCAACGCGATGGGCGCGGCGCTCGTGCAGGCCGCGGCCGACGCCGGGATCCGGCTGACGCTGCTCGACACCTGCTACCTCACCGGCGGACTCGGCGCCGACGGCTACCGCGAGCTCGAGGGCCCGCAGCTGCGCTTCGGCGACGGCGACGCGACGGCCTGGGCGCTGCGGGTCGAGGACCTGCGCGACCACCTCGACGGCGGCGCCGCGCACGTCCGCGTCGGTGGGGCCATCCACTCCGTGCGTGCCGTGCCGCGCGACCAGCTCGCGACGGTAGCGGACACGGTGAGAGCGCGGGGGGCCGGTGCCGGTCAGGCACCGCTGCACATCCACCTCTCCGAGCAGCCCGCCGAGAACGAGGCCTGCCTCGCCGCCCACGGCCGCACCCCGACCGGGCTGCTGGCCGACGAGGGCGTGCTCGGGCCCGACCTGTCGGCGGTCCACGCCACCCACCTGACCGACGAGGACGTCGCGCTGCTCGGCGGCGCCCGCTCGTGGGCCTGCTTCTGCCCGACGACCGAGCGCGACCTGGCCGACGGCATCGGCCCGGCCGTCGCGCTGCGCGAGGCCGGGGCCCGGATCTCGCTGGGCTCCGACCAGCACGCCGTCGTCGACCTGATCGAGGAGGCGCGGGCGCTGGAGATGCACGAGCGGCTCGCGACCCTGCAGCGCGGCCGCATCGCCCCGGCCGACCTCCTCGCCGCCGCCACCGCGCACGAGAGCATCGGCTGGGCAGACGCCGGCCGCCTCGAGGTCGGGGCGCGCGCCGACCTCGTCGCCGTCCGCGACGACACCGTCCGCACGGCCGGGGCCGACCCCGACCAGATCCTGCTGGCCGCGACCGCCGCCGACGTCGACACCGTCGTCGTCGACGGGCAGGTCGTCGTCGAGGCCGGCCGCCACCGGCTCGGCGACGTCGGCCGCCTGCTGCACGACGCCATCACCCCCCTGTGGAAGGACAGCTGAGCGCACCATGAGCATGCTCATCACCGGCATCAAGGAGCTCGTCACCGGCGACCCGGAGGTCGAGGGCGCCATCACCGACCCGCTGCACGCCGGCCTGGGCGTCCTGCGGGACGCCGCGATCGTGATCGGGGGCGGCGGCGAGGACAGCGCGCCGACCGTGCAGTGGGTCGGCCACGCCGCCGCCGCGCCCGCGGCCGACTGGGCCATCGACCTGGAGGGCCGCTCGGTCGTCCCCGGCTTCGTCGACAGCCACAGCCACCTGGTCTTCGCCGGCGACCGCTCGGCGGAGTTCGCGGCGCGGATGTCCGGCACCCCCTACGACGGCGGTGGCATCGCGACCACCGTCGAGGCCACCCGCAGCGCCAGCGACCCCGAGCTGCGGACCCTGCTGCAGCACCGCGTGCAGGAGATGCGCGCCCAGGGCACCACCACCGTCGAGGTCAAGAGCGGCTACGGCCTCACCGTCGAGGACGAGGTGCGCGCGCTGCGTCTGGCCCGCGAGGTCACCACCGAGGTGACCTACCTCGGCGCCCACGTCGTGCCGCCGGACCGTCGCGACGCCGCCGGACGGGCGGCCTACCTCGACCTGGTGTGCGGCGAGATGCTCGAGGCGTGCGCCCCGCACGCGCGGTGGATCGACGTCTTCTGCGAGCCCGCGAGCCCGCACGCCTTCGACGGCGAGGAGTCGCGCCGCGTCCTGGAGGCCGGGCGCGCCGCCGGTCTGGAGCTGCGGGTGCACGGCAACCAGCTCTCCGAGGGCCCGGGCGTGCAGCTGGCCGTCGAGCTCGGCGCCGCGAGCGTCGACCACTGCACCTTCCTGTCCGACGCGGACGTCGAGGCGCTGGCGGGGAGCGGCACGGTCGCGACCCTGCTGCCGGGCGTGGAGTTCTCGACCCGCCAGCCCTATCCCGACGCGCGCCGCCTGATCGGCGCCGGCGCGCAGGTCGCGATCGCGACCGACTGCAACCCCGGCACCTGCTACTCCTCCTCGATGCCGCTGATGATCGCGCTCGCCGTGCGCGAGATGGGTATGACGCCCGCTGAGGCCCTGCGCGCCGCCACCGCCGGTGGTGCCGCCGCGCTGCGCCGCACCGACGTCGGGCGGATCGCGGTCGGCCTGCGCGCCGACTTCGCGCTGGTCGACGCCCCGAGCTGGCTGCACATCCCCTACCGCGTCGGCGTCCCGGTCGTGAGGGCGCTCGAGGTCTGAGGGGCGCGGGGGCCGGGCTCGGCCTGCACGTCATACCCCGGTCGTAGCCGCTCCAGCCCACGGGCCGACGCCCGCGCACCGGGCGCGCCCGTAGGCTCGCCCGTGATGAACGAGCTGCGTGATCTGGCCCGCGACGTCCGCTCCCACCCGTGGGTCCCCGACGTCGTGATGGTCGCTGCCCTGTCGATGTGGGTGCTGTTCACCGCGGCGTTCGGTGGCTTCGGGGAGCTCGTCCTCGGGCTGCTCCAGATCGTGCCGTTGTTCTGGCGTCGCCGCGAGCCGCTCAAGGCCGCCGCGGGCGTCGCCGCCGCCTGCCTGCTGCAGGTGGCCTTCACCGACTCGCCGCACCCGGCCAACGTCGCCGTGCCGATCGCGGTCTACAGCGCGGCGGCCTTCGGGACCCGGCGGCAGTCGTTCACGGTGCTCGGCCTGGGCCTGGTCGGTGCGCTGATCGCGGGGGCCGACTGGCGCTGGCGCTACGAGCCGATCACCCAGCAGCTGGTGGCCATCGGCTTCCAGACCTTCTTCATGAGCATGTTCGTGCTCGTCGCCTGGGTGCTGGGCGACGTCGTGCGCCGCCGGCGCGCGGTCGTGGCCCGCCTCGAGCAGCAGAACGCCGCGCTCGCCCGTGACCAGGCCCAGCGTGCCCGCCTCACCGCCCAGTCCGAGCGTGCGGCCATCGCCCGCGAGATGCACGACGTCGTCGCGCACTCGCTCGCCGTCGTGGTCGTGCAGGCCGACGGGGCGCTCTACGCCGCGCGCCAGGCGCTCGCCCAGCCCCCGTCCGAGGGCGGCGACCGGGCCGCGCTCGAGCGCGCCGTGCAGACCTTCGAGACGCTCGCCGACACCGCCCGCACGTCCCTCGCCGACACCCGGCGTCTCGTCGGCGTGCTGCGCGACGAGGGCTCCGGCGCCGAGCTCGCACCGCTGCAGGGCCTGGCCCACCTCGACGACCTGGTGCAGCGCGTCCGCGACTCCGGCGTGCCCGTCCACCTCGCGGTCCGCGGCCCCGTCGACGACCTGCCCAAGGAGATCGACCTGGCGGCCTACCGCGTCGTCCAGGAGGCGCTGACCAACGTCATGAAGCACGCCGGGCCGCAGGCCTCCGTCGACGTCGACCTGCTGCGCACCCCCGCGGTGCTGCTCGTCCGGGTCACCGACGACGGCGGCGGCTCGCCCCACCCGCCGGCCCCGCGCGGCGACGGTCTGGGCAACGGCCTGCTCGGCATGACCGAGCGCGTCGAGGTGCTCGACGGCACCGTCCACGCCGGCCCGCGGGCGCGCGGCGGCTGGGAGGTCGTGGCGACGATCCCGGTCGGCCCGCGCGACGGCATACCCTCGACCCGACCCGAGTGGAAGGAGGACGCGTGAGCGGCGACGGACCCGTGCGGCTGTTCCTCGTCGACGACCAGGAGCTGGTGCGCGCCGGCTTCCGGATGGTTCTCGACGCCCAGCCCGACATGACCGTGGTGGGGGAGGCCGGTGACGGTCTCGCCGGCGTCGAGGGCGTCGCGGCGACCCGTCCCGACGTCGTCCTCATGGACATCCGGATGCCCCGGCTCGACGGCGTCGAGGCGACGCGGCGCATCCAGGAGACCGAGGACCCGCCCAAGGTCCTGGTCCTGACGACCTTCGACCTCGACGAGTACGCCTTCGCCGCGCTCAAGGCCGGTGCCGCGGGCTTCCTTCTCAAGGACGCCGGCCCCGCCGAGCTGCTCGCCGCCATCAAGGCCGTGCACGCCGGCGACGCCGCGATGGCACCGTCGACGACCCGCCGCATGCTCGAGCGCTTCGTGCCCCAGCTGCCCGACGGCGAGCTCGAGATGGCCCAGGCCGCCGAGCGCCGCGCGGCCGCCGCCCGCCTGGCCCCGCTCACCGACCGCGAGCGTGAGGTCCTCGAGGCGGTCGGCCGTGGCCTGACCAACAGCGAGATCGCCGCCGAGCTCTACCTCGCCGAGGCGACGGTTAAGACCCACATCGGCCGCGTGCTCCACAAGCTCGACCTGCGCGACCGCGTGCAGATGGTCATCACGGCCTACGAGACCGGGCTGGTGGGCCGCCCCGACCAGGGCTGAGCGACCTCCCCGCGTTGCTATCCTGGGAGCGGCGCCCCGCGCGCCCCGGACGACGGTTCAGTACCCGGTGACGACAAGACTGGCCAGCCTGTTGTTGACCAACTCTCAGGAGTGAATCGTCATGGACTGGGTCCTGCTCATCGGCTCGGGCGTCCTGGAGGCCGTCTGGGCCACCGCGCTCGGCGCCTCCGACGGACTGCGCCGCTGGCGCCCCGCCGTCGTCTTCCTCGTCGCCACCGTGCTGTCCGTCTGGGGTCTGGCGCTGGCGATGCAGACCATCCCCACCGGCACCGCCTACGCCGTCTGGACCGCGACCGGCGCCAGCCTCACGGTCGTCTGGGCCATGGTCCGCGGCACCGAGCCGGCCTCGCTCGTGCGCACGCTGCTGCTGCTCGGCATCGTCGCCTGCGTCGTCGGCCTGAAGGTGGTGTCCTAGCCATGGCGTGGGTGATCCTGCTGGTCAGCGCCGTCTTCGAGGCCGTGTGGGCGACCGCGCTCGGCGCCTCCGACGGGTTGACCCGGCCCGGCCCGACGACCGTCTTCGTCGTCTTCTCGGTGCTCAGCCTCGTCGGCCTCGGCCGGGCGATGCGCACCATCCCCACCGGCACCGCGTATGCCGTGTGGACCGGTGTCGGCGCCCTCCTCACCGTGCTCTGGGCCGCCGCCACCGGCAGCGAGCCGCTCAGCCTCCTCAAGGGCTTCTTCCTGCTCGGGATCATCGGCTGCGTCGTGGGGCTCAAGCTCAGCACCCCGACGGAGGCGCCCGGGCGCGCCGACGAGCCACGTCATACCCCGGTATGACGTGCGCCGCCGGCGGTCGGGACCACCGGCGGACGAGGGATGAGGTCGCGCGCACCTAGCGTCGTGGGTATGACGACGACAGACGTGCAGCGGCCGTCCGCCACGACGCTGGCAGCCAGCGCCACCGACCTGACCAAGACCTACGGCACCGGCGAGACCGCCGTGCGTGCCCTCGACGGGGTGTCCGTGGGCATCGAGGCGCGACGCTTCACCGCGATCATGGGCCCGAGCGGCTCGGGCAAGTCCACCCTCATGCACCTGCTGGCCGGGCTCGACACCCCCACCGGGGGCCGGGTCTTCCTCGGCGACACCGAGCTGACCTCGCTCTCCGACAAGCAGCTGACGACGCTGCGTCGTCGGGCGGTCGGCTTCGTCTTCCAGGCGTTCAACCTGCTGCCGACGCTCACCGCGCGCCAGAACCTGCGGCTGCCGCTCGACCTCGCCGGCCGCAAGGTCGACGCCGAGTGGGAGCGCACGGTCGTCGAGGGCCTCGGCCTGTCCGACCGTCTCGGCCACCGGCCCGGTGAGCTCTCCGGCGGTCAGCAGCAGCGCGTCGCCCTCGCCCGTGCGCTGGTCACGCGTCCGGAGGTGATCTTCGCCGACGAGCCGACCGGTGCGCTCGACTCCGCCACCGGCGCCGAGGTGCTCGCCCTGCTGCGCCGCTCGGTCGACGAGTGGGGCCAGACCGTCGTCATGGTCACCCACGACCCGTCGGCCGCCGCCGTCGCCGACCGCGTGATCCTGCTGGCCGACGGCCAGATCGCCGGCGACATCGTGGACCCGGACGCCGACGCGGTGCTGCAGGCCGTGCGCGCCCTCGGGCGGGCGTGATGGCGCGCCTCGGGTCCGGCTGGATGACGGCCGGTCTGGCCTCGCGCGGCCGGCGGCTGCTGTCCGCCGCCGTCGCGATCATCATCGGCGTGGGCTTCCTGTCCGCCAGCCTCGTGGTCCTGATGACCGCCAAGGCCGGTGTCGAGAACGCCGTCGCCGCGAGCGTCAAGGACGCCGACCTGGTGCTCTCCTCCGAGGACGAGTGGCTGTCCACCGACGTCTACGACGAGGTCGCCGCCCTCGACGAGGTGGCCTCGGTGCGCGGCGAGGGCTCGGTCGGCGCCGAGCGCATCCCGGGCCAGTGGGCCTACGGCAGCGCCGTGCCCGTCTCCGGCGTCACCCTGCTGCAGGGCGAGATGCCGGACGCCGACGGCGAGGTCCTGATCTCCCGGTCGCTCGCCGACTCCGCCGACCTGGGTGCCGGTGACGAGCTGAGCCTCACCCCCATGTCGATGGAGGACGGCCAGCCGACGGCGGCCGTGTCCCTGCTGGTCAGCGGCGTCGCGGACTTCGGCCAGACCGACCCGATGCTCAGCTATGGCGACACCTTCGCCGGCTCGGACGCCACGCTGCGGCAGATCGACCCCTTCCTCAGCTACATGACCATCGCGGTCGAGCTGACCGACGGGGCCGACGAGGCGGCCGCTCGTGCGGCCATCGCCGACGCGGTGACGGTCGGCGACCTGACCGTGCAGACCGGTCCCGAGGCCGCCGAGGCGCGCGTGTCCGGGATGACCGGTGACACCGCGGTCTTCGCCGCGATCCTGCTCGGCTTCGGCGCGATCGCGCTGCTGACCGCCGCCATCGTCATCGCCAACACCTTCACGATCACGCTGGCCCAGCGCACCGGCGAGCTCGCCCTGCTGCGCTGCGTCGGCGCGACCCGCGCCCAGGTCCGCCGCCAGGTGGTGCTGGAGGCCGTCGTGCTGGGGCTCGTCGCCTCGGCGGTCGGCGTCGCCGTCGGCATCGCGGCGGGCGCCGGCCTGCTGGCCCTGGGCCGTCGCTTCGACCTGGGCATCCCGCTCGACGTCGACCTGCAGGTCGGGGCCGTGACGATGGTCGTGCCGGTCGTGGTCGGCACCCTCGTGACCGTGCTCGCCAGCCTGTGGCCGGCCGTGCGGGCCACCCGGGTGTCGCCGCTCGCCGCGCTGCGGCCCACCGGCCCCTCCGCCGAGCGCCGCCGCGTCGGCTGGGTCCGCCTCGGGATCGCCGCCCTGCTCATCGGGGTCGGTGTCGCCGCCATGGTCTACGCCGCCACGAACCGTGACGTCCTCTCCGGCATCGCCGGTGGCCTGGTCTCCTTCCTCGGCGTGCTCGTCGCGGCCGTCGTCATCGTGCCGGCGGCCGTGCGCGCCCTCGGCCTCGGCGCACGCGTCGCCGGGGTCCCCGGTCGGCTGGCCGTGGACAACGCCGTGCGCAACCCCGGTCGGGCCGCCGCCACGAGCGCCGCTCTGCTCGTCGGCGTCACGCTCATCACGATGACGTCCATCGGTGCGGCCACCGGCCAGCGCACCGCGCTGGGCGAGATCGACCGTGCCTACGCCGTGGACTTCCTCGTCACGACCCCGAGCGGGTTCACCGACGAGGGGGTCGTCGACAGCGAGGAGGGCGCCCTCGACGGGGGCACCTCGGAGGACCCCGACCCGACCACGCTCGCGCGCTCCGTCGCCCCGGATCCGCTCGACCAGGGCGTGCCGGCCCGGCTGGCCGACGTCGACGGCGTCGCCGCGGTCGTGCCCGTCGAGACCGCCACCGTCGTGCTCGGCCAGGCCTGGGACACGACGCTCGCGATCGGCCTCGACCCCGCGACGGCGGGCGACGCGATCCGCAGCGACAAGCTCGTCGCCAGCATCGCGCCCGACACCGTGGGGCTCAACGACCTCATGCTGATGATCAACGGCCTGGAGGCGGGCGACACCCTCACCCTCACCGGCGCCGCCGGGTCGCGCGAGCTGACCGTCGTCGAGCTCGGGCTCGGCACCGCCGCGGTGGTGCACGAGCAGACGCTCGCCGAGCTGGCCGGGGAGACCTCGGTCCTGGGCGGGGCGATGCTGCAGATCGACGACGACGCCGACCTGGCCGCCGTGATGGGCGGTATCGACGACATCGCCTCGGACGCGATCCTGAACGTGGCCGGCGCCGCCGTCGAGCGGGCCCTGATCGTCCAGGTGCTCGACGTGCTCGTGCTCGTCACCACGGCGCTGCTCGGTGCGGCGGTGGTCATCGCGGTCGTCGGCATCGCCAACACCCTGTCGCTGTCGGTCGTCGAGCGGCACCGCGAGCACGCGCTGCTGCGCGGCCTGGGCCTGACCCGTGGCCAGATGCGCGGGATGCTCCTGACCGAGGGCGTGCTGCTGGCGCTGGTCAGCGCCGGTCTGGGGCTCGCGCTGGGGCTCGGGTATGCCGTGCTCGGCATCCAGACGATCCTCCCGGAGGACACCCCGGTGCAGCTCGCGGTGCCGTGGGCCCGTGTCGGCATCATCGTCGGCCTGGCGCTCCTCGCCGGTGTCCTCGCCAGCGTGCTGCCCGCGCGGCGCGCCACCCGGGTCAGCCCGGCCGAGGGGCTGGCCGCCGCCTGAGAACCGCCGGGGGCGGGGTCGGGACGCCCTGCCCCCGGGTGCCGGGGCCGCTCGCGCGGGACACGCGAGCCGGCCCGCCGGACCGGTCGGGACACCGGTCCGGCGCCTCCCGCCCGGTCGCCCTCCAGGGGCGGCCGGGCGGTGACGTGCGGGGAAGACGTGCCCCTGCCACCGGTCCCTCCGGCGCCCTCCGACGGCCCGGCCGCACCGGATCGCGATCGAAAAACCGCAGGTCAGCCCAGCCTTCCCTTGCTGGAAACCCCCGCCGGAGGGGAGTAGACCTGAAGCATGGGCAAGGTCGTCTCAGCACTGCGGCGTCACCCCCTCGTCGGGATCACGCTGGTGGTCCTCGCGCTCGTCCTCGGCCTCCTCGCCGCCGACCAGGGCGTGGCGGCGCAGTGGATCGCCAGCGTCTTCGTCATCGGCGTCGTGCTGCGCACCGGGGCGGACATGGTGCAGGACCTGGTGCGCGGTCACTACGGGCTCGACATCCTCGCCGTCGTCGCGATGGTCGCCACCGTCGCGGTGGGGGAGTACGTCGCCGCCGTGCTCATCGTGCTCATGCTCTCCAGCGGCGAGGCGCTCGAGGAGTATGCCGCGGCCCGGGCCCGCGCCGAGCTCACCGCCCTCCTGGACCGGGCCCCGCAGCTGGCGCACCGCATACCCGATGCCGACGGCGCGGACCCCGGGGAGCCGTTCGTCGAGGACGTGCCCGTGGAGGAGGTCGTGCCCGGCGACGTCCTGCTCGTGCGCCCGGCCGAGGTGGTGCCGGTCGACGGCGTGCTCCTCGACGAGGAGGCCGAGCTCGACGAGTCGTCGCTGACCGGCGAGAGCCTGCCGGTGCTGCGCACCCGCGGGGAGAACGTCCTCAGCGGTGCCGTCAACGGTGCCCGGGCGGTCCGCATGATCGCGACGGCCCGGTCGGCCGACTCGCAGTACCAGCACATCCTGCGCCTCGTGGCCCGGGCCGAGGAGGACAAGGCGCCGACCGTCCGGCTCGCCGACCGCTTCGCGGTGCCCTTCACCGTGGTCTCGCTGCTCGTCGCCGGGATCGCGTGGTGGGCCTCGGGCGACCCGGTCCGCTTCGCCGAGGTGCTCGTGCTCGCGACCCCGTGCCCGCTGCTCATCGCCGCGCCGGTCGCCTTCCTCGGCGGCATGAGCCGGGCCGCGCGGCTCGGCATCGTGGTCAAGGGCGGCGCGACCCTGGAGGCGCTCGCCCGGGCCCGGTCGGTGGCCTTCGACAAGACCGGCACCCTGAGCCAGGGGCGGCCCGAGCTGGTCCGGATCGAGCCGGCGCCGGGCGTCGACCCCGACGAGCTGCTGCGGCTCGCGGCCTCGGCCGAGCAGTCGTCGACGCACGTGCTGGCCGACGGCGTCATGCGCGCGGCGACCGGGCGCGGGCTGGTGCTGGCCGAGGCCCACGCCGGCGAGGAGCACGCGACCCACGGCGTCGTCGCCGACGTCGACGGCCACCGCGTCGTCGTCGGCAAGCTGGCGTTCGTCCGCGGCACCGACCCCCGGGCGGAGCTGCCCCGCCTCGGCGCGGGCGAGACGGCGGTCTCGGTCGCGATCGACGGCGCGTTCGCCGGCAGCCTCGTGCTCATGGACCCGGTGCGGCCCAACGCCGCGGCCACCGTGCGGGTGCTGCGCGAGCTCGGCATCGAGGACGCCGTCATGCTCACCGGTGACTCCCGGACGACCGGTGAGTCGCTCGCCCGGGACGCCGGGGTGGGTGAGGTGCACGCCGAGCTGCTGCCGCAGGACAAGGTCGAGCTGATCGCCGCGATGCCGCACCGTCCCGTGATCATGGTCGGCGACGGCGTCAACGACGCGCCCGTCCTCGCGGCGGCGGACGTCGGGATCGCGATGGGTGCCCGCGGCGCGACCGCGGCCAGCGAGGCGGCCGACGTCGTCATCACCCGCGACGACATCGGCAAGGTCGTCCAGGCCGTCGAGGTCGGCCGGCACACCTACCGGGTGGCGCTCACGGCGATCTGGATCGGCATTGTGCTCAGCCTCGGGCTCATGGGCGTCGCCGCCTTCGGCCACATCCCCGCGGTCGCCGGCGCCCTGACCCAGGAGCTGGTCGACCTCGCGACGATCCTCTACGCGCTGCTCGCGCTGCGTGCGGGTCGGGCGCAGCACCCCGAGCTGGCCCTGCCGCAGCGGGAGGTGCGGGCGCCGGTGGGCGTGCGGGGCTGACGGCCCCTCAGCCGCGGGCGAGCCGCTGCCGCAGGCCGGACGCGCGCACGACCCGGCGCTCGACCGCGGCGCGGACGACCTCCTCGGAGCCGACGACGCGCACGCGCGCCTGCGCGCGGGTGACCGCGGTGTAGAAGAGCTCGCGCGTCAGCAGCGGGGAGTCGGCCTCGGGCAGCAGGGCGGTGATCTCCTCGGCCTGGCTGCCCTGGGCCTTGTGGATCGTCATGGCGTGCATCGTCTCGACGTCGCCGAGGCGGCTGGGGGCGAAGCGCTGCGGGCCGGCGGCACCCTCGACGACGGCCATCCGCACCGGGGTGCCGTCGGGCGTCTGCGAGGCGACGACCACGCCGGTGTCGCCGTTGAGCACGCCGGTGGCGTAGTCGTTGGCGGTGACGAGGAGGGGGCGACCGACGTACATCGGGTCGTAGAAGGTCAGCCCCGTCTCCTCGCCGAGCCAGGTCTCGGTGAGGTGGTTCCAGGTGCGGACGCCCTGCGGCCCCTCGCGGTGGGCGCACAGCAGCCGGTGCCGGCCGAGCGCCTCCATGGCGGCCACGGCGTCGCCGCGGCGGGCCGCCTCGAGCACCGCGCGGGCATGCCGCGTCAGCAGCGGGCGCAGGGCGGCTGCGGGGTCGGGGTCGCGGACCCACTCGACCTCGTCGTCGCCCTCGGCGAGGGCCGCCACGACACCGTCGGCATCGCCCTCGCGCAGGGCCTCGGCCAGCGCACCGATCGTGCGGCCGAAGCGGTGGACCGTCCGGAGCCGGGCCACGGCCACCAGGGGCGGTCGGGCCTCCACGGACGCGTCGGTCTCCGCGGACGCGTCGGTCTCAGACGCCGCATCCTCGACCGACGCCCCCGCCACGATGTCGGCGAGCACCGCGCCGGCGTCGACCGAGACCAGCTGGTCGGCGTCGCCGACGAGGACCAGCCGGGCGCCGGGGCGCAGCGCCTCGAGCAGCCGGGCCATCTGGGTGAGCGAGACCATCGAGGCCTCGTCGACCAGGACGACGTCGTGGGGGAGCCGGTTGTCGCGGTCGTGCCTGAAGCGGGTGCGGCTGTCGGGCCGCCAGCCCAGCAGCCGGTGCAGGGTCATCGCCTCGACGTCGCCGAGCGGCTCGATCACGGCGCGGACCGTGGGGTCGGGCGTGCGCTCGAGGATCCCGGCCAGCGCACCGGAGACGGCAGCCTTGACCCGCGCGGCCGCCTTGCCCGTGGGCGCGGCCAGCCCGACCCGCAGCGGCCGGTCGCCCGCGACGGAGGCCTGCTCGGCCAGCAGCGCCAGCACCCCGGCCACCGTCGTCGTCTTGCCGGTGCCCGGCCCGCCGGTCAGCACGGCCGTGCGCGACCGGGCCAGCACCCGCGCGGCGGCGCGCTGCTCGGCATACCCGTCTCCGGGGAAGACCCGCTCCAGCCCCGCCTCGAGCACGGCCTGGTCGACCGCCACCGGCCCGAGCCCGGCGCGCGCCCGCAGGTCGTCGACGACCTGGACCTCCTGGTGGTGGTAGCGCTGGAGGTAGACCAGCCCCTGGTCGACGACGAGCGCACCCTGGGACGCGAGCTTGCTCGCGGCCACCCGTTCGGTCCAGCCGTCGGGGTCCGGCCAGGGCAGCGAGGCCAGCTCGCCCTCCTGCGGCGCGACGGACGCCAGGTCGACGGCGACCGAGCCCGACCGCACCGCCCGCGCGGCGAGCGCCACGGCGACGACGGCGTCCTCGTCCTGCTCGCGGGTGACCCGCGCCAGGGTGCGGGCGAGGTGGACGTCGGCGGCGGTGAGGACGCCGGCGCGGTTGAGCTCGCCGAGCACGCCCCTGGCCGATCGGGCCAACCGCCGGTCGTGCTCGCCGACCGGCTCGAAGGTGTCGAGGACCGTCATGACGCCTCCTCGGCCGCGCGACCGTCGAGCAGGTCGGACACGCCGGTGACCAGGCGCACCGGCGGCTTCCAGGCGAAGACGCCGCACGGCCGGCCGTCGACGACCGGGGTCTGCGGCCCGCACATCCCGCGGACGTAGAGGTAGAGCACGCCGCCGAGGTGCCGCGCCGGGTCGTAGCCGGGCAGCCGCCACCGCAGGAAGCGGTGCGCGACCACGGCATACAGGAGCGCCTGCAGCGGGTAGGAGGAGTGGCCCATCGCCTCGTCGAGCATCTCCGGCCGGTAGTCGGCCGCGGTGAGCGGCTGGTCGGGGCGGCCCAGCCAGTTGGTCTTGTAGTCGACGACGAGATAGCGCCCGCCGGTGCGGAGCACGACGTCGACCGATCCCGTGAGGTAGCCGCGCAGCTCCTGCCCGGCGAGCTCGGGCTCGCGCTCGAGCACGTCGGCCCAGCCGCGCACCGGGTCGCCCGAGGGCAGGTGCGCCCGCAGCAGCGGCACGAGGTCGCCGAGGACAGCAGCCCCGTCGCGTCCGGGCACGGTGCGCCGCAGGTCGCCGCCGCCCAACGGCAGCTCGAAGTCGAGCTCGCAGAGCCGGTCGGACCGCCCGATCGAGCGCAGCGTGGCGTCGCCGGCGAGCGGCCCGAGCGGGGTGTCGCAGACCGCCACGAGCGCGTCGGCGAGCACCTCGGCGTCGAGCGCGACGGGCCACTGCACCCGCTGCTCGCCGATGTGGTGCAGCAGCTCGGCGCGCAGGTCGTCGGCCTGCGGGTCGGCGTGCTCGAGCACGGCGTGGACGAGCGAGCCGAAGGTCGCGCCCACCGGCAGCTCGGCCATCGGCGAGGGCACGTCGGCGCCCGGCACCGCGATCTCCAGCCCGGGCAGCGCGGGCGTCTCGGCCACCACCGGGTCGGGGGTGTCGGGCTCGTCCTCGCGCGGAGTCACCTCGGGCTCGCTGCCGACACCGCCGGTCAGCTCGGCGCCCGCGGGGTCACGCGGCGTCGACAGCGCGGTGTATGACGTGCGCCGCCAGGCGTGGTCGATCTGCCGCGTCCACCGCCCCACCGTCAGCTCGGCCGGCTCGTCCGACGGCACGGGGCGCTCGGGCTCGACGTGGTCGGCCCGCTCGAGGGAGAAGGCGCCCAGGTCGGCCCAGGTGCGCAGCCGGGCCGTGGCCTGGCCGTCGTCCCGCGGCACCCTGGCCGACGCCGGCACCGGACCGACGCCGGGGTCACGGCCGAAGAGCACCCGGTGCAGCGGGGCCGGGCCGGCGTTGCGGCTCGTCGGCGACCACCAGGTGACGACCTGGGACTGGGCGCGGGTGAGCGCGACGTAGAGGAGCCGGAGCGACTCGCCGGCGTCCTCCTCCTTGTGGCGGCGCACCGACTCGGCCCACGTCGGGTTGGCGTTGCGGCCCCCGACGTCGAGGTAGCGGCGGCGCCCGGGCGGGTCGTCGTGGCACAGCGGGATGCGCGGCACGTCGGGCACGTGGCGGTCGGCGAGCGTCGGGAGGTAGACCACCGGGAACTGCAGCCCCTTGCTGCCGTGGATCGTGAGCAGCTGCACCGCGGCCGAGTCGCTGTCGAGCCGGCGGGTCCGGGCGCCGGCGGAGCGCGGGGCGTCCTCGGCCATCTGCGTGCGGAGCCACTCCAGGAGCGCCACGAGTCCCAGCTGGCCCTCGCGCCCGGCGTCGTGGAGCAGCTCGGCGACGTGCTTGAGGTCGGTGAGCGTGCGCTCGCCGCCGACCTGGCCGAGCACCCGGGCGGGCAGGCCGTCGGCGACCAGCCGCTCCAGCACGGCGGCCAGTCCCTGGCGGGCGTAGACCCCGGCCAGGTCACGGGCCAGCTGGGCCAGCCGGTCGTCGAGCTCCTCGCCGCCGGCGTCGAGGTCGGCCACGGCATACCCGAGGAGGTCGGTGAGGGCGGCGCCGCGCGTGAGCAGCGCGCGGTGCGGCGCGGCCATCGCCTCGAGAAGCGCCAGCCAGTCGGTGGCGGCGCGGCTGGTCAGCACGCTGGACCCGCCGGCGCTGACGGCGTGGATGCCGACCTCGCGCAGCGCCTGCTGCGCCGTCAGGAGGTCCTTGCCGCGGTGGGCGAGCACGGCGACGTCGGAGGCCTGGACCGGCCGCCCGTCGAAGGTGGCGCCGGAGGACAGCAGCCGCGCGACGTCGAGCGCCAGGTCGCGGGCGATGTGCTCGCGGGTCGGGCCGATGCGCTCCTCGTCGTCGAGGTGCTCGGCGAGGAGGACCTGACGCAGCCGCACCGGCTCGTCGCTCGGGGCGCCCTGCAGGCGCGCGCCCTCCTTGGCGGGGGTGACGGGGCGCACCGTGATCTCGGGGTGGCCGAGCTCGGCGCCCTCGAGCATCACCGAGAGGGCCTTCACGACGCCCGGGTCGGAGCGGAAGTTGCGCGGCAGGGTGCGTCGGTCGGTGGCCGAGTCGGCGGCTTCGAGGTAGGTGACGATGTCGCCGCCGCGGAAGGCGTAGATCGCCTGCTTGGGGTCGCCGATGAGCACCATCGCGCGGGCGTGGCCGGTGAAGGCCCGGTCGAGGATCTCCCACTGCACCGGGTCGGTGTCCTGGAACTCGTCGACGAGCACGACCTTCCAGCGCCGGCGCATGCGGTCGCGGGCGGGGGAGCCGGGCTCCTCGAGGGCGTCGGCGAGCTGGGTGAGCAGGTCGTTGTAGTGCATCACCTGCAGCCGCCGCTTGCGCAGGTCGAGCTCGGCGCGCACGGCCCTGGCGAAGCCCACCCGGCGGGCGGCGGAAGTGCCCTTCTCGGCGGTCGTGGGCCACAGGTCGGCGTGCACGTCCTCGACGGCGGCCCGAGCCAGCTCCAGCGCCTCGGAGCGGCTGAAGAGGGGCTTGGACTCGCCCCGGAAGCCGCGGAGGTAGAGGTCGTCCACGACCTCCACGAGCAGGTCGTCGAGGTCCTCCACGAGCTCGGCCGAGGCGTCGGACGTGCCGGCGACGCCCAGGCTGCGCAGCACCTCGTGGCAGAACTGGTGGACGGTCGCGATCGTCGCCGCGTCGAAGCTGGTCAGCGCCGTGCGCACGCGGGTATGCCGTCGCGCCCGCTCCTCGGGGTCGGTGTCGAGCAGGAGGGTGAGCAGCTCGTTGGCGGGATCGGGCTCGCGTCGCCCGGCGAGCACCGCCTCGGCCTCCGCCAGCTGCTCGCGCACGCGGGCCCGCAGCTCCTGGCTGGCGGCCCGGCTGAAGGTGACGACGAGCATCTCCTCCAGGGGCACCACGCCCTCGGCGACGTAACGGGTGACCAGCGCCGCGATCGTCCAGGTCTTGCCGGTGCCGGCGCTCGCCTCGAGCAGCATGGTGCCGCTCGGCAGCGGGTCGCATATCGAGAACTCCCGCAGCTCCTGCGCCATCACGGCCTCCCCATGGTCTCGGCGCCGGGCTGCAGGACCGGCCCCCAGACCCGCATCGCGAGCTGGCCCAGGCGGGAGGTGACCTCCGGCAGCCAGGTCTCGTCGGGGCCCGGCGGCAGGGCCGCGAGGGCGGAGTAGGGGAGCGCTCGGCCGAAGACCCGCAGCCACGACGCGTCGTCCTGCTCGCCCGCCACGAAGCCCCCGTCGGTGGTCGTCCAGTCGCGCGCGGCCTGGTTGTGGGCCAGCCCCTCGCGCCCGGTGCGGGCGTAGGTCTCGGCCCACCGCGCGGCGGTGCGGACCGGCAGCGGCAGCACCTCGCACAGGCCGCGGTCGTGCACGTCGACGAGCTGGGCGAGCAGCTCGGCCGCCGTGGCGGGGTCGTGCGGGCCGTGGACGTAGAGGACGGGGCCCTTGTCGCCCTTGCCCCAGGAGTGCTGCCCGACCAGCCGGCTCGTGCCACCGGTGCCCGCCGCGGCGAGGGCGAGGGAGAGGATCCAGGAGCGCACGCGCTGCTTGGCCCGGACCGAGGAGTAGGTGACGGTCAGCGCGGAGCCGTCGACCATCCCGGCCACCGTGCCGACGAGCCGGCGACCGCCGGGTAGGGCGACGTCGACGTCCACGCTGTCGCGCGGCAGACCCTGGCCCCAGGTGCCCGTGCCGACGACCCGCCAGGTCGCCTCGCACAGCCGCTGGACCGCGGTGGTCACCGTCTGCATCGTCGCCGTCCCGAGCTCGTCCGGCGGCAGCGAGCCGCGCCAGCGCTCGGCCTGGACGGTGCGGGCGGGATCGCGGCCGGACAGGACGGCCTGCAGCATCCGGTCGCCGATCTGCCAGGTGTCGAGGGCGTCGAGCTCGACCGGGATGCCCTCGCCTCGCAGCTCGGGCACCTCGGGCAGCACCATCCCGAGCCGGCCGCGCAGGAACGCCTTGGCGGGGTGCTCGAAGAACCGGACCAGGTCCTCGAGCGCGACCTCCCCGTCGGCCCGTGGCGGCAGGTGGGTCGCCGCGATCGTCGCCGGCGGGGTCCGCTCGCCGGCGGACGCCAGCGCCCCGGCGAGCGCGGCCGGGTCGAAGCTGAAGGGCCGCCCGTCGGGGAGCAGCGCCTCGTCCTCGGCGAGCGGTGCGCCGAGGTTGCGGCGGTCGTAGGGCTGCAGCGGGTGGCGGGTGACGAGGTGCTCGACGGGCGGGCCGTCCGCGGTGGCCCGCACCGCGTCGACGAGCTCGCCGAGCGGCACGGCGGGCGGGCGCTCCTGGCCGGAGTGCTCGTCGGCGCCGGTGTAGGTGATGACGAGGGTGTCGCGGGCGGCCATGACGGCGTCGAGCAGCAGCTGGCGGTCCTCGCTGCGCAGGTCGCGCTCGCCGGTCACCGGGCGCCGGGCGAGGGCGTCGTCGCCGTCGGCGCTGCTCGACCGCGGGAAGACGCCGTCGTCCATGCCGACCAGGCAGATGACCCGGTGCGGCACCGAGCGCATCGGCACCATCGTGCAGACGGTGAGCGTGCCGGTGCGGAAGTTGGAGCGGGTGGCCCGCCCGGCCGACTGCTCGCGGAGCAGCGCGTGGACGTCGGAGAGCGTCAGCGACGGGGTGCGGCCGGCGCGCGACCGGGCCGCGGCCCCGACCCGGGCGAGCTCGCGCTCGAGCTGGGCCAGCTGCCAGGCGTCTCGGTGCGGCACGTCGGCCAGCGCCTGCACGCCGTCGGAGATCACGGCGAGCCACTGCTCGACGGTGTCGGCGTCGCGCAGGTCGCGCAGTGTGCTCCCGAGGCGGTCCAGCAGCTCGGCCAGCCGCCCGGCCAGGTCGAGGTCGCCGCTGTCGAGGTCGTCGAGCGCCAGCACCTCGCCGAGGGCGTCGAGGTCGCGGCCGTCGACCGCGGCGCCGACGAGCACCCGGTCGAGGCCGGCGCGCCAGGTGTTCTGGTGCAGGTTGCTCAACTGGTAGGTCGCGCGGTGCTCGGCGTCGAGGCCCCAGCGCACCACCACCGCCTCGACCCAGTCGCCGACCCGCTCGAGGGCGTCGTCGTCGAGGCCGAACCGCTGCCGCACCGGCGCGCTGCGCGCCAGGTCGAGGACCTCACCGGTCGTCAGCCGTCCGCCCGCGAGCTCGACGAGGCGGTCGGCCAGCCCCAGCAGCGGGTTGGTGTGGCGCGGGGCGCGGTCGGCCAGCCGCACGCGCAGGCCGTGGGCCGGATGGGTGGCGCCGGTGCCGTCGCGCACGACCTCGCCCAGGCCGAAGCCGGCGTGCACCAGCGGGGCGTAGGCGTCGATGTCGGGGCACATCACGAGGATGTCGCGCGGCTCGAGCGTCGGGTCGTCCTGGAGCAGCCCGACGAGGACGTCGCGCAGCACCTCGACCTGGCGGGTCTGCCCGTGGCAGGCGTGCACCTGGACGCTGCGGTCGTCGGCCGCCAGCGCCCGGCCCCGGGCCGCCCGCTCGTCGGCGGAGGGCACGCGGTCGGCGGCGAGGTCGTCCTGCAGCAGGTGCAGCAGCGTGGGTGGCCGGTCGCCCTGCCCCGGGGCGTCGAGGAGGGGAGCGGCGACGCGGTCGACCCCGTCGGCCAGCGCGAGGGTGCGCTGCAGCTCGCGGGCGTCACGGCCCAGGCTGGCGAGCAGCGGGTGCTGGACCACGGCCGCCGAGTCGTCCTCGGCCCGGGGCACCGGACCGGCGGCAGCGGCCGGCGCCAGCGCCTTCCACGCCGCGGGCGACGCCTGCGGCAGCCACAGGTGCACGTCGAGGTGCTCGCCCAGGGCGCCCAGCACCTCCACCTCGCTGCGCGCGACGCGTGTGTGCCCGAAGAGCGAGAGCCGGCCCGGCAGCACCAGGCCGTCGCCCAGCCGCAGCCCCTCGGCCCCGCGCTCGCGGAGCAGGCCCACGACCCGCGCGTGACGGACGTCCGGCGGCTCGGCGTCGACCTCGGCCAGCACGCGGCGCCACAGCTCGGGCTGCCAGGCGAGGTCGCCGGAGACGGTCTCCCCGTCGCCCAGGCCGTCGCCCGCCCCGCCCTCGCGCCAGTCGGCCAGCATCGCGGGGCGCTGGGCGGCGTAGTCGGCGAAGAGCCCGGCCAGGCGCCTGGCCACGGCATACCTCCGGCCGCGGCGCAGCTCGCCCTCGGTGCCGGTCAGCCCGTGCCCGAGGTGGGTGGCCAGCGTGCTGGCCCAGGGCTCGGCGAGGCTGGCGTCGACGGCACGGAGCACCGGCCAGGTGAGCTGCTCGGGGTGCCAGGGGTCGTCGCGCTCGATGCCGAGCACCAGCGCGACGAGCGAGTGCGGGGTGAGGAAGCGCACCCCGGCGCAGACCCCGTCGTGGCCGCCGCCGGCGCCCAGCCGGTGGGAGAGCCGCTGGGCCAGCCAACGCTCCACGCCGCGCGCGGGCACGGCGACGACCTCCTCGGCGAAGGGGTCGGCCAGGGGCGTCGCGAGGAGCTCGGCCAGGCCGTCGGCGAGCACGTCGGTGCTCGTCGCACGGTGCACGAACAGGGTCACGCGGTGACCCTATCCGCGACCACGGACAGGTCTTGTAGCAGAGGGCCGCGCGGCGCGGCAATGGGTACAACTACCCATGTCGCAGGGCGGTCGTGAGGAGGCACCCTGGCGGTGCGGGTACAACACCGGCAGGGGAGTCCCAGGGACAGGGACACGCCGGGCGGGGGCCCCGATGGCAGGGACGCCCGGGCAGGGCTGGCGTCCCTGCCACGGGGGTCGTCAGCGGACCGCGGTGACCGTCCCGCCCGTCAGCGCGACGAGCTGGTCGAAGGTCAGCGGGAAGACCGTGTCGGGGGTGCCGCCGGCCGCCCACACCTCGTCGTGGGCGCGCAGGTCCTCGTCGACGAGGGTGCGCAGCGGGGCCGGGTGCCCGGTCGGGGCCACGCCGCCGATCGCCTGGCCGGTCGCGGCCCGCACCTGGTCGGCGTCCGCCTTGCGCACCGCGGTCGCACCCACCGCCCGGGCGATGACGTCCGTGTCCACGCGCGCGGCACCGCTGGCCATGACGAGCAAGGGCTCGTCGTCGGCCAAGAACACGAGGCTGTTGGCGATCGCGGCCACCTCGCAGCCGAGCTGCTCGGCGGCGAGCACGGCGGTGCGGGCGTGCGAGTCGAGCACGACGATGCTGGAGTCGATCCCGGCCCGGTGCAGGGCGTCCTGGACCTCGACGTTACGGGGATGCATGGCGGGAGTATGCCGCAGCGCGTCGCGCCGCCCCGCCGGGGGCTGGCTCAGTCCGTCCGACGCGGCGCGAACAGCTCGGGGAAGTGCTCCTTGGCCAGCCGCTTCGGCGCGACCGACAGCCACGCCTCGGTGAGCAGCTCGCGCAGCTCGTCGACGTCGATCTCCGGCAGCCGGGAGGCGCGCACCAGGACCGCGACCGTGTCGTGGTTGCGGAAGTGGTCGATCGTGAAGAACGGCAGCCGGTCGTCCTCGATCAGGGCGTCGCGGTCCTCCCGGCTGGCGCAGCGCAGCACGACGACGTCGTCGTAGGGCTCGCCGGTCTCGGGGTCGACCGCGTCGCCGCGCGGGTGCCGGAAGAGCAGGAAGCCCCGGCCCCTGGGCCCGCGCGGCACGACGTAGGTCGGCACGTCGCCCCACGTCACGCCGAGCTCGGTCTCCGGCAGGGACCGGCAGATCTCGTGCAGGATCTCGACGCTCGCGGGGCGCATGCCCTTCAGGCTAGAGGTCGGAGAGCAGGACGGAGGGGTCCTCGACGCAGTCGGCGACGAACCGCAGGAAGCCGCCGGCCGTGCCGCCGTCGCAGACGCGGTGGTCGAAGGTGAAGGACAGCTGCGTCACCTTGCGCGCCTTCACCCTGCCCTTGTGCACCCACGGCTTGTCGACGATCCGGCCCACACCCAGCATCGCGGCCTCGGGGTGGTTGATGATCGGCGTCGAGCCGTCCACCCCGAAGACCCCGTAGTTGTTGAGCGTGAACGTCCCACCGGTCAGCTCCGCGGGGGTCAGCCTGCCCTCGCGCGCCTTCTCGGTCAGTGTGCGCAGCGCCTTCGCCAGCTCGGCGGTGGTCATCGTGTGCGCGCCATGGACGACGGGCACGACCAGGCCGCGCGGGCTCTGGGCCGCGAAGCCCAGGTTGACCTCGCCGTGGCGCACGATCTCGCCCTTGTCCAGGTCGACCGAGGAGTTCAGCGCGGGGTATGCCGTGAGCCCGGCCACCGTGATCCGCGCCAGC